>NZ_JACETT010000014.1:0-98528 GCF_013912365.1 Thermoactinomyces intermedius | reverse complement strand
ATCTAGTGATAATAGAATTAATTAAGTGTAAAGGAGCTTAATATATGAAAAAAATTTTTATGTTATTCACATTACTAACACTAACAATTAGCTCTTTCATTCCTTCTTACAGCCATGCAGCAGGAATTAAAATGAGTGATGCAGAGCTGGACAGTACATATGAGGTAGTTGATGGAGATGAACTAGTAACAAACTTGCCGAGCACTGGGGAAAGCCTAACACTAGAACAACTCTTTCAAAAATACAATTTAGAACCCGCAACTAATATCCCTCAAGGAACAGAAGTCATTAAATTTGATAGTGTTGAGGCAGCTGATAAATTCTTTACAAAAATCAATAAGGACGCTGAAAACCCAATAATCGAAGACTCTTCATTTAGTACCCTTGCGTTAGGAACAACTCAAGTAAGATCTGTATCGTTTGGATTCTCAAAAATTAATCTTTATGCCGATATTACTTGGAATAGTAATAAAATAATTACAAGCTGCCGTGCTTGGACAACACATACAGGTGTGACTTTTTCTCTTGGGTGGGACCAAAAATATGCTTATTGTACTCCAACAAGCGGCTCAAGAACCACTATGGTAAAAGGTGGAGGAACAGGTAAATGGGTTGTATTTGTTCAGGGAGTCGGAACCGTTTACTCTAAAGACATCAATATTCACTATGGATATACTGTACCGTAAAATTTCAATATACTCCACCATAACAAAATCAACAGGAGTTGGTTAAAATATTTAGTATCGCTACTCTTCTGTACCAGACATTGATGTTTGTATTTGGCATTGTCATCATTGGGGCCATTATTTATTGGGTGAAGAAAAAAAACAAGTAATGCTGTGTAAAGGGGATTCGTCAGAAGGAATCCCCTTTACTTTTATATATTCACCAAAAAAAGAGGCGAGCCAAAGGTCACCTGAAAGGAGGAAATGAAATCACCTGTAAAAAATCGCACTCTATGTTAACAACTAAGAAAGTATCCTTCAATCCTATACTGTCTGTCTTGTCCATTTTGAAAGCAAAACAAAAAAAGAGCTCCGCTGTTGCGAAGCTCTTGGCGTTTGGCGGAGAGGGTGGGATTCGAAACCACGGTACGGGGAATACCCGCACAACGGTTTTCGAGTTCGACGACACCCGTTTTTTAATGTTTATATGTGCCTGATACGTCCAAAAAACGGCGATTTTGTACATTTCTATGCCTGGGTACCCCTCCATGTTGCTAATGTTCGTTTGCAATATGTTTGCAATTGGTTTGCAGCGTGAAAGACCGTGAACAATTACCGTGAACAGTTTTTCGGAACTGTTCACACCTAAAATTTTCCATCGTTCACATTGTTCACGCCAAAAATTAAAACCGTTCACACCCTCCAGTCCTTATATTATCTATATTCTCTTTTATTACGTGAACAGTGTATACAGTGTGAACGGTTAAATAAAGTTGTCAAGAGATAGGGGGATTAGAGGAGTTAGAGAGGTAAAATGACCTCTCAAATACCCTCTATACGCTCTATTAGGGGGTAGATGTTTTGTATTGTTCACATCGTCTACACTGTGCACGGGGTTTTTAGACAAAAAAGTCTTGACTTGATTGTAATAACACGAATATACTGATTTTAGACAGACAGTCAGTCTTATATGACTAAATATTCTTGTTAAGGGGGAGTTGATAACATGGCTATTTGCGCAAGATGCGGACGGTTCGTTAAAAATGTGTATTGGTGGGATGAAAAACCCTATGGTAAAACTTGCTGGAGAAAGACGGCAGAACTGAGCGAGCCCGAAGAGGTTGAGGAGAAATACGATTTTGAGTTCCAAAGTAAATTGAACCCGACAGTCAGTTACGGAGTAGTGCTCGAAGAGTACGCTTTTAGCACAGCGGCGTTTATCTATATATACAAAGACGGAGAGAAGAGGTTATGCATCCGGCGTTTTTACAAGCGCTGGGAAACACCCGATCAAAAAACGCTCGAGCAAAACTGGGAGGAGGATTTTTTACAACGGGAAGGGTGGCTCTAACCGCTCCTTATCTCCCCGTAAAGGAGGTGAGTCCTATGCCCAAACGCCGGATCCAAAAAGGTGAGGAGCTTCATTACAAAAGCTACCGGTTGGTGTACCTGGGAAACGGGAGACTTCGAGTCTACAGCCCGGAGGGTCAGTTGTTAGTCCATGAAGGCACAGCAGAGGATTGTAAGTTGGTTATTGAAAGCCATTTAAAAACGAAGAATCCCCCTGAAGGCCAGAAGCCATAACAGGGGGGGCGCGCTTTAACTTACAAGAGAATGGGAGACTACTCCCATACAAAGGGGATATTGCTATTGTATCAGAAAAACGCGAAACGGGAAACACTGATTATTCTGTCTGGAAAGCCGGGGCGGATTATGCAGGAACTGGGGTTACTGCTAAACGCCTACAGCCGGCATACGCCGTTACTGGCTGTGAAGCAGGAATAAATGACATCAGAAACCGGTAGGGAGGGGGTGTAAGACCTCTCCCCTATCGCTTTTTAGAAAGGGGTAGCTAGAAAATGCTAACCCACGCAACGACAGGGGTTTGGCCCCTCTCCCCTACCGGGGAAGGCCTCAAAATCCCTGGGGAGAGACAACGAAATTGGCAATCGAAATTTCGAAAGAGGGGGTTTTGAAATGCTGACCAGATTCAAAGTCAGAACAAATCTTAAAATGTATACGGTAGTCGTCCAGTACAGCGACGACCATGAGACTTTTGAATTGGATGTCTTCGATGGGGAGCCGCATTTCTTGGATGGCACGAGAAAATACGTTAACGAGGCGGAATGGATTGGAGGCTACAAGGATGAGGAGTTTACACACGTCATGAAACCTGTGGAATTGGCCAAGAAAGTCATTGAGACGTGGGAACGCCCGAAGCGTTTGGAGGATTATTTGCGGCTGAAACGGCACGTGATCGAACTAAAAGAGATCGGGAAGGACTCCGCCCAAGAAACCCCATCCCGATCTCGGAAAGCTGAACCGGTCGTTTATGACTACCGAGACCGGCTCGAAGCTGATCATATCAAATATTTGCGCGAAAATCCAGAAGCTTTGGACCAGATGACCAAGAAAGAACGCGACAAGTGGTTAAAATCTGATGTGGAGCTACGCTTACGCTACTATGAAGCAAAGGCGCTTGCCGGATCCACCGGGAAAGATGGTGAGGGCGAATGAGATTCAATTTCTTCGTTTTTGCCCGGTATGGCGCCTACCTGGTGTTGTTGTGTAACGTGGCCATGTCGTATGCTCACGCCTTGGAACTATTTCATGACCTGATGGTCCTTCCGTTTGAAAGCTTGTATCACGTGGGCTTCATTTCGCTAGACATGGTGTTTGTGCTTTCAGTAATTGTTTTGACGGAATCCGGGGGCCGTGGCTGGCCCCCTTGGATTTGTTTTATCTTCGGGCTTGGTTTTACCACCTGGTCCAACATCCGCCCGGCGATTAAGGCTGACGATGCGGAGGGCGTAGCCCTGGGTATCTGTACGGTGGCGGCTTTGCTTCTTCTGAAAATCATGATTTCTTGGATGGAACGAAACCCGGAATTATTTGGCCAGGCACTGGGATATAATCCGGGGCCGGAATCCAACCAGATGGGAGAAATGGGAGATCATCGGGTGACGGGAATCTCCCAGATGGGAGAAATGGGAGACCACCGGGTGACGAGAATCTCCCAGATGGGAGAAATGTATATCCCGGAGGAAGAGGAGCCGGACGACAATCTCCCGCTGGGAGAAAGCGTATATCCCGCGGGTGACCAGCTGGGAGAACCGGGAGAAACCATCATAACGCCTGAGGTTGAACCAGATGGAAAAGATTGTGTGGATGGGAACGAAACGGAGCCGGGAGACGAAAATATCTCAGTGGGTGAAGAGGATCTCCCATCGGTAGAAGAACCGGGGGGCGATCACCCGGACGATATCCCAGTGGGAGACCAATCAGGAGAAAATATCCCGGACGATATCCCAGTGGGAGATGAGCCGGGAGAAGTAATCGAAGAAGATCACCCGGATATCCCAAAACCGGGAGATGATAATCTCCCACTGGGAGACCTGGAGGATTTAATGGGGGACGACAAATCACCCGGTTTAGAAAAAACGTTAACCAAAGCCCTGGAGATCGTCCAATCGGGTGAGAAGCTGCCGGGCCGTCGGAAACTCGCTGAGATCGCCGGCACAACAGAGCACTACGCAAAACGAGCCAAAGAAATCCTTGCAAGTCGGGGAATTGCTTGAAATCCTCGGCTTATTTCTTGTGGAAAAATTAGGCCGTATCATTTCATGTTCTATTGCGTACACTATGAACAAGGTGTACAATAGGAGGTGAAAGGGGAAATGCTTATGCAGGCTTTATTGGCGACGGAAGTTAGGAGAAACTGGTCCTCTGTGTTTGATTCGGTCGTTCGTCAGAAGCCGCAGCCGATCCGGAAAAATCGGGACCATGCATGGTTGATTAATGATCAGCAGTTAAAGGATGTATTAAGCCGTTACCGGTTTACCTTGAAATATGAAGTGGATGAGACCGGCGCTTATTGTGGCTACTTAGAGGAAATTGATATTGTTTGCGACGCGCCAAACCTTAAGGAGTTAAAGAAAGAAGTGGCCTGTGATTTGATCGAATACGCTAAAGAATACATGGAAGATTTTCAACTCTATTATGTAGCTCCGAACCGCAAGAAACACTTCCCGTATGTCCTTCACGTCTTGAATCAGAACAACATCCAGGAAGTTGCTGCTTTGCTCGATGCCGAAATGGAAGGAGCTTAAAAGGTACTGCGAGCGGGACGGTTGGGAGCTTTATAAAGACACGGATCACTACTTTTACCGCAAGATCTTGGAAGATGGGACCATATTGAGAACAAAGGTTTCCAAAGGTTCGGGAGAAATCCCGCCGGGAAGATGGAGGCAAATACTTAAAAGACAACTGAAAACCACACAGGAAGAGTTTAATAAGAAAATTTAACCCCCTTGGTAGAAGCAAAAGCCGAGGGGGTTTTCTCGTGAAAGCTGAAACCCCAAACTACACATCCGTCAAATGACTCCACCCCATTAAGATAAAAAAAATCCCTCTCCATAACCGGAGAGGGATTTTAATTATTGCCCAGGCATATGGAGATAATGGAACGGATCGGCCAAGAATTTATCAAATTGACGGCTGACTGAATGATATCCGATCGCATATGCACCGAGCCTCGGAGACCAGGCAGCATAACACCGGCAAGCATTGATGACACGTTGCTTGATAGTGTTATCCGTCGGAGTATCTTTCCAACCGCCACCAGGAATCGAAGCGCCACGGGATTCATAGTCATCCCTTGTGGCCATACTGATGATAAAGCGGACATAATATTGAATTGCCCCTTCATCATAGAGATCCTGCAAAGCTTGTCCACATGCCGCATGATCCGAGTGAATATCGTGATAACTCAAGGTATAGTGGTCAGCATCAGGGAACAGGTTGATATATTTTTGGATTACACTTTTGGCTTCATTCACTGTCACATTCTCCCCGCCGTCGCTGTTCGGATCATCAAGATATTCAATATGCTGATTTTCAGCTGGTACACCAAGTTGCCGGAGAGCATTATAAAACTCCTCCATCCGGGCTTCCGCAAATTGCTCAACTGTCAACGGTTTATACCCCTCAAACTCCGGGTCGTGCTTGATCTCCCAGAAGTATCCGCCATTGACATGTGTTCCATTGATTACGTTAAGGGCCCCGGATTGGCGACCATGCGTCATCAGAACCACATGAGTATCCCTGCCGGCTGCTACATGCTCAGCGATGGTGATCCCCATGTTCAACGTCTCATCATCTGCGTGCGGTGCATAGAAAATAACTGGTCTGCTCATGATGTATCCCTCCAATAAATAAACCCCTCGGCAAAAGCCAAGGGGCAGTTTTGGTTTAGAGTTTTTTCAATTGGATTTCCTGCGCTTTCTACAGCCAGACTGTCAGTCTATAATGTAAATCTCGTCGGGCCGGACCTGGAAAATCCTAGCTAGTTCTAAAAGGTGATCCACCGTCGGGGCCGATACCCCTCGCTCCCACCGGGATATATAGGTGGGATGCACAGGATCCCTGAACATGAGCGCAAGCTCATATTGCGTTAAACCGCGCTGCTTTCGGAATTCCCTAATCCGATTTTTCCTCATTTGGTCTCACCTCTCTACTATGACTGACTTGTCTGGCTCAATTATAATTTCGTCTAGACAATCTTGTCAACAGCTTTTTTTAAGGCGAAAAGCCTTATCTCTCGGGCTTTTTCACTCTAGACTTTTTGTCTACGGCAAGTATATCGCGTCTCTATTTCAGTGTCAAGACTTTTTTGTCTAGATGGTATTTTGTCTTGTTGATATTGACAATATTGTCTAGAATAAAATATAATCATTCGATGGTAATTATTAAAGAAAGAAAGGAGGGATAAACAATGACTTATGCTGAATTGTTGCAACACTACATTAAACAATCCGGTAAAACTCTAGAACAGATTTCAAAAGAGTGCGCGAAAAAAGGAGTCCAGATTCACCCCACTTATATCAGCAAACTACGATTAGGAAAAAGGCCCGCCCCATCTGAAGAAATTTCAAGGGTGCTTGCCGAAGTAACCGGAGGCGATCCGCAACGCCTTATTATAAAAGGATATGTTGAGAAAATTCCAAAGGACCTAAAAGAGGAGATGGGGCTGTATCGGTATATCAGCAGCCTCGATGATTTGGCCGACGATGTATCGTCAAAAGTCAAAGATCTGGGAGGCTTTGACTCCGCATTAGAAACGATTATTAAGTGGGTCATCTCGCCCAATAAAGATTTAATCATCAAGGAATTAGAAAACAGGGGAGAGAATGGGGAAACTTATAGAAAATATCTGGAAATGATGCAATCCCACCCTGAAGAGTTGCTGAAATGCCTTAAAGAAGACGAAAAACTTGATTTACTGGTAACGGTTCTGCCCTGGGCGGAGATCGTGCGTCCTTTAAAAATAGAAGCCCTTAAAGCCGTCTTGGAAAGAGGTTTGTTAACGGATGATGAGGGGAACCCATTGCCGGATCATCTGGTTCGGCCCTTGCTTGCACATGTTGACGCCATCATAGAAGGCTTAAAGGGGGATTCGGATGAAGGGTCACATTCGTAAACGCGGTTCTAAATGGTGTTTCGTCCTGGATATTGGCCGGGATCCGAAAACAGGACAGAGAAGGCAAAAATGGTTCTCTGGTTTCAAAACAAAAAGAGAAGCCGAGCGCGCAATGGCCGCAAAGATTCACGAGCTGAATCAAGGGGGGCTCATAGAACCGGCGAAAATCACGCTTGAGGAATACCTGAAACGTTGGCTTGAGGATTATGCGAAGACCAACTGCGCGCCCCGGACCTATGAAGGTTACGAATATATAATAACCAGGCATCTGATCCCGTCTTTAGGTAAAATGACGCTCGATAAACTAAAACCACTTCATATCCAAAGATATTACTCTGAGAAGCTGAGCAGCGGGAGGACGGATGGAAAAGGCGGCTTATCAGCCCGATCCGTCTATCACCATCACAGGGTCTTGCACGAAGCCCTGGAGCAAGCCGTAAAGTGGCAAGTTATTGCTGTTAACCCGGTAAGGGCTGTATCACCGCCAAAACCAAAGCGGAAACAACTAACGGTACTAACGCGAGATGAAGTTCTCCAGCTGCTAAAAGCGGCGGAGGGCTCTAAGTTGTACGAGCCTATATTTTTTGCGGTCAATACCGGAATGAGACGAGGGGAGCTGTTCGCCCTCCGATGGAGTGACGTTGATTTTGAGAACCAAGTAATCAGCGTAAGACAAACCCTGTACCGGACAAAAAGTGACGGTTTCGCGTTCCGTGATGCGGCAAAAACGGACGGGAGCCGCCGATCTGTAGCTGTATCTGGTTCTATTGTAAACATGCTAAAACGAATAAAGAAAGAACAGGCTGCAAATAAACTTGCCCTGGGCCCCGCATACCAGGACCACGACTTGATATTTTGCAAAGATGACGGATCGCCTTACAATCTCGACTATGTATCCCGAGATTTTGGCCGCCTGGTTCGCAAACATAATTTGCCACCGATCCGTTTTCATGATCTGAGACATACTCACGCAACGCTCCTCCTCCAGCAAGGGGAACACCCGAAAATCGTATCTGAACGCCTAGGCCATTCGACAATTACCATCACAATGGACCTCTATTCACACGTTTTACCAAACATGCAAAAAGAGGCCGCCCAGAAACTGGACGACCACTTATTTGGGGGAAAATAATCGGAGGTTTGCAAAATGTTTGCAAACCTCCTTTTTTCTTGATTTCGCTAATTGCGAAAGTCCTTGATTTTGGCGGAGAGGGTGGGATTCGAACCCACGGTACGGGAAGCCCGTACAGCGGTTTTCGAGACCGCCTCCTTAAACCACTCGGACACCTCTCCAAGATGATATCCTGATCATACAGTTGTATATTGTACAGGAGAAATGGATGTCTGTCAAGGGAAAAAGAGAAAGAGGAATTGCCGTGAGTTTTGTGGATATGAGCGGCAATCAGGATTTTTCCTGCATTTTTTGTTCTTTTTTCCGGCGGCGGAGTTCTTTGAAGAAAGAAGTCAGGATGGTGCTGCATTCTTCTTTCATGACTCCGGTGATCATTTCGGTTTGGTGATTGAACCGCCCGTCCTGAAGGATGTTCATCAAGGTTCCGGCACATCCGGCTTTCGGATCTTCTGTCCCGTAGACCACGGTGTCGATGCGTGCTTGGATGATGGCGCCGGCACACATGGGGCACGGCTCCAAGGTGACGTACAAGGTGCAATCATTTAACCGCCAGCTTCCCGTTTTCGCGGCGGCCTCGCGAATGGCGATCATTTCCGCATGGGCGGTCGGGTCGTTTCCCGTTTCCCTGAGATTGTATCCGCGTCCGATCACTTCCCCGTCTTTGACAATCACCGCCCCGATCGGGACTTCGCCAATTTCTCCCGCTTTTTTCGCTTCGGCCAGCGCTTCTTTCATATACGTTTCATGATCCATTCCGGACTTCACCTCCTTTGTGGACCGCCCTTGCAAAAAAGGACCTGCCTTTTCTTGCAAGTCCCAACCCATCCCATTTCTCTCTATTGTGTTGTCTGCTCTCCTCCGCAATCGGAACAAATCCCGTAAATCTCGAACTTGTGTCCGGTAATGGCGAAGTTTTCCGGCTCCCCCAAAATGGAATGCATCGGGCAAAGCTGGATGGCACGGGTCCGTCCGCACTCCGTGCAAATGATATGATGATGGTGTGAATCCCGGTCACAGTGAAAACGATACCGCCTTTCCCCGCCCCATTCCGTTCCTTCGATGATGCCCAACCGTTCAAAAAGGGAAAGGTTCCGGTACACGGTGTCAAAACTGAGCCCGGGAAAATCTTCCTGCATTTGGTCCAACACTTCTTTGGCTGTTAAATAGCGTCCTTCTTCCCAAAATATATGCATCATGGTTTCCCGCTTGCCGGTGTATTTATATCCATTTTTTTTCAGCACTTCCAATGCTTGTTTTAAATCCATCCCTCTCTCTCCTATTTTCCACCATTACTTTCCCTTTATTTTATAATAAATTCTTCCCGTTTTCCTCGTCATTTTTTTGAAACACAAAATAAAAAGCCAAATGATAAGCGAAACGAGGACAATGGTTCCACCCGAAGCCCAGTCCAGATAATAGGCGGAAACCAGTCCGCTGAAAACGGCCAACTCCGAAAAAAGCACCGACCAAAACAGCGCTTGTTTAAAGCTTTTTGCCAACTGCAACCCGGCGGCCACCGGAAGGGTCATGAGGGCGGAGACCAATAAAATCCCGACCACCCGGATGGAAGCCGTAATCACAAGCGCCACGATCACCAAAAATAAAAAGTGCAAAGTTTTGCGGGGGATGCCTGTTAAAACGGCATGTTCCTCATCAAAGGCAAGGGCAAACATTTCTTTGTAAAAGATCAGGATGAATAAGACCACGATTCCCCCGATGGCTGCCATAAAGCCCAATTCCTCACGGGTGACGGCCAGGATATTCCCGAACAAATACCCGGCGATATCGACATTGAAACCGTCCGCCGCACTGATGAGCACAACACCCAATCCGATTCCGCCCGACAACAAAATCGGGATGGCGATCTCTTCAAAGGATTTGTACAAACGGCGGATTTGTTCCACCAAAACCGAACCGGTGACAGCAAAAGCCATGCCGACATAAAGCGGGTTGACCGCATAAAAAAGCGGCAGCTCTTTTTGCAACAGCATTCCGGCCGCCACCCCCGACAGTGTGATATGGGACAACGCATCGGCAATCAAAGACATGCGCCGGACCACCAAAAACACGCCGACAAGCGGTGAAATGAACCCGATGATGATTCCGGCATAAAACGCGTTCTGCATCCATTCATATTGCAAGATCTCCATCATCATAGAAAAAAGCTCTTCCCTCCCTGTCTTTCTCTGGTCAGACGCCCATCAGTTCGTATTGATAGGCTTTGCTCAAAATTTCCTGCCGTCGTTGTTGAAACTCCCCGGGATCGCCGTGAAAGATCAAGCGCCGGTTAAGGCAGGCAACCTGATCCGCCAACCCGGACACCGCTTGAAGATCGTGATTCACCATCAGCAAGGTCAAACCCTCTTCCCGGTGAAGCCGGTTTAACAAATCATAAAACTGTCCGGTTGTTTTTTCATCCACTCCCACGGTGGGCTCGTCCAATACAAGAAGCTCCGGTTCAGCCACCAATGCCCTGGCAATGAAAGCCCGTTGCTGCTGACCGCCGGACAACTTGCCGATGCTCCTGTTCTGAACGGACGTCAAACCGACCAGATCGATGGCTTTTTCCACCTGTTCGATATGTTCTTTTTTCAACCGTCGGAACAATCCCCGTTTCCCATACAAGCCGGATTGAACCACTTCTTTCACCGTGGCGGGAAACATCGAATGGAAGCTGTTCGCTTTTTGGGAAACGTAACCGACACGCAGCCGGTCTTGCAGTTTGGAGACTTCCTCGCCTCTTACCCGGATGCGTCCCTGCCGGGTTTTTAAAAAGCCGAGCAGGCACCGGATCAAGGTCGATTTGCCTGATCCGTTCGGCCCCACGATGCCGAGGAATTCCCCTTCCTCCACAGTCAAATCGATATTTTCCAGCACGGGTTGTTCCGCATAGGCATAATGTAAATGCTCAATTTCAATCAGAGGTGTTTTCATCTGTTGAAGAAACCCCCAATGCTTTTGCAAGGTTTTCCTTATTTTCACGCATCACACTAAAATAATCCTTCCCTTGCTTCATTTCCTGTTCCGTCAATCCTTCCAGCGGGTTTAACACCAAAACTTCGGCTTTGGCTTCCTTTTTCACCACATTGGCGATCCGGTTGCTGACCAGGGTTTCAAAGAAAATCACATCAATGTCACGGGATTTGACTTGTTCCACCACTTGTTGAAGTTCTTTGGGGCTCGGTTCGTCGGAAGGACTCAGTCCGGAAACGGCAATTTGCGTCAGTCCGTAACGCTTCGCCAGATAGGAAAACGAGGCATGGGAAACGGCAAACTCCTTTTTGGCGGCTTTCTCCGTCATGTCCCGGTATTCCCGGTCCAGTTGATCCAGCCCGGCGGCCAACGCTTTATAATTTTTTTCATAGTCCTTCTGGTGTTGGGGATCCAGCTGAATGAAGGCATCCAAAATGGCCGATGCCTGCTTTTTCGCCAACATCGGATCCAGCCACACATGCGGATCAGTTTGTCCCTCGTGTCGATCATCGCGGAGCAGGGAAATCGACTTGGATGCTTCCACGATTTTGGTTTTCTCCGGATTTAACATCCGGCTGACCCGCTCGATCCACGGTTCAAACCCGCCGCCGTTATAAACAAATAAATCCGCTTCACTCATCTTGCTCATATCACGTGCTGTGAATTCAAAGTCATGCGGCTCTACCCCCGGGGGAACCAGATTGGTCACCGCCGCATGCTCGCCGCCGATTTTTTTCGCAAAATCGTAAAGCGGGTATATACTGGTATAGACCTGTATTTTATCCCCCGGCTGCTTGGCCTTTTCCGGGGAAACCGCCGAACAGCCCGTGAGCGCAAGGACCGTGAAAAGGATCCAGCACACGGCGCTTTTCAGGTGTTTCATGTTTTGGATCACCTTCTCCAGACAAAATTCGTTCACAGATCTTTATCATTATAACCTCCTTAGACATCTATGTAAATCGTAAATATTACGATTTAAATCTTTTTCGTTCCAAAGGAGAATCCTTTTAAAAATGGATAAGTACGCGAATTTTAAAGAACTGTCGGCTCATGAGCAAATCGGAAAAGACTATACGATTCACATTCAGTATGCACTTCCCGACATCGTGATTTTAGCCATTCACGGCGGGAGGATTGAAGCCGGCACCAGCGAAATTGCCCGGGCCATCGCCGGTAAAAGGTGGAGCTTTTATGATTTCAGCGGGGAAAAAAGGAAAAATAACCGGGATCTCCACATTACTTCCATCCGCTTTGACGAACCGCGCGCCTTGCATCTGGTGGCACGTGCCTCCGGTGTGATCGCGGTTCACGGAACCAAAGGCGACAAGCCTTTCGTTTACCTCGGCGGCCGGGATGAGGAGTTGTTGAAAAAAACCCGGTTTCACCTGTTGGAGGCATCCTTTCCGGTCGGTGCCACCCCCGGCCATCTGCAAGGGAAGGACCCGAAAAACATCGTCAATCGCGGAGCCCGGGGCAAAGGACTGCAAATCGAACTGACCCGGGGCATGCGTTCGGAGCTTTTCAAAGATTTGAGCCACGGAAGAAAAGAGCCTACTCCCCGTTTTCAATCGTTTGTGGAAGCGATCCGTTCCGCCATTTACAGTCTTCCCAAAAAAAAGCGTCCGGATTAATCCGGACGCTTTCATGATGCTTTGCTCCATTTTAATTTGATTTGCTGCACGCCTTTTTTCAACAACGGTTTTCCGATTTGAAGGTGGAACTGGGTGATCACAATCGCCGCGGCCATAAACGCGAACAACAGATACATGCAATGTTCCACGATCTCCATGTTTCCGCTGGACAAAATCGCGCGCAATCCCTGAACGGTGTAAGTCATGGGTAAATAATCATGGATCGTGCGGAAAAACGAAGGCAAAAGCTCCAGCGGATACGTCCCGGCACTGGATGCCAGTTGCAGCATCAAAATCCCGATCGACAAGAAGCGTCCCACATTGCCCAAAAAGACATTTAACATGTGGTTCAAAGCGATAAAGGTGATCGACATCACGATGCTGAACAGGTAGAGCCAGCCCGGAAGTTCCGGCTCGATCTTCAGTCCCCAGATGACGGCCGTGATAAGCAACACCGCCTGCCCGATGCCGATCAATCCGGCGGCCGGCACGGATAGCGGCTCTTTGCGGTCGGAAAACACTTGATACAAATCAACCACGGTAAACAACAACATGGCGCCCACCCAGAGCGACAAGGAGATAAAATACGGGGCAAATCCGGTTGCATAGTTCGGCACATCATGATGAACGTTTTCCTTGATCTGTACCGGATCGGAAATAACTTCTTCTTTTTGGTCCGAACCTTGAAGCTGATCTTTCGCTTTATCCACCCCGTCACTCAAACCTTGGGCCAACTCGCTTTGTCCGGACTGGATTTTGCCCAATCCTTCCGACAATTTCCCCGCTCCCGTTTCCAACTGCCGGATGCCGCTGACCAGTTGTTGCTGTCCGTCGGAAAGCTGGGAAGTCGCCTGAACCAACTGGCTCGCTTTTCCTTTTAACTCCTTGGCTTTCGCCACTGCCTGATCCACTTTTTGCGTCAACTGATTTGCATGGTCCGCCACTTTTTGTCTCTCATTTAAAAACTCTTTCCAATGTTTCTCCCAGTCGGGGATCTTTTGGTCGATTTCGCGGAACCGGTTCATTCCCGATGTGTTGCCCGCTTCCGCTTGTTTTAATGCCTCCTTCATGGAAAGAACCGACGGGTCTTGGGCCAGTTCCGGATGTTTTTCAATCAACCGGTTTAAATCGGCTTCGGTTTTCCGGACATCCTCCGCCGCTTTTTTCACCGACCGTTGCCCTTCCGACAGCGGTGTTTTAAGATCCGGGGGATCCTCAGGCAGCGGAATCCGGGCAAGCTTTTGAATCTCATCATTCACTTGGTGGATGATTTGTTGCGCCTTTTCCATATCCTCCATCGGAATCTTGTTGATTTCCTTCTCTGCTTGCGTTGCTTTTTGATTAAACAGTTGCAAATACCCGAGAATTTTGGAGGCGCCTTGATCCAACTTGGATAAGCTGCCGGCAATGGTTTGGGAACCGGACCGGGCATCCCCGGTTTTTTCCGCCAACAAGCCGGCCCCGTTTGCCGCTTTTTGCAATTCTTCCACCGAATCCGACAGTTGCGCAAAAATTTGTTCCACGTAAATCTTGCTTAACTTTTCATCCAGGTTCATTTCCAATTCCCGTTTGATGGAATCCCCGATCGTTCCGGACAAATAGTTGTTGCTCTTGTCCACATGATACTCCAATTGCCCTTTCAGCGGTTCGGGGGAATCCACGGACGCCACGGCTTGCGAGAAGTTTTTGGGGATGACGATTCCCATGTAATAGGTCCCTTTGTCCAGTCCTTCCTCCAGCTTGTTCCGGTCGGTCAATTCCCATTTCACCTTGGAATCCTTTTGCAGTTCCTCCACCAGTTCGTTTCCGACATTCAGGTTCTCTCCGTCCCGCACGGTCCCCTGGTCTTCATTCACCAACGCCACCGGGAGGTATTTTAAATTCTCATAGGGATCATAAAACGCCGACAGGTAAATGACACAGTAGATCAGGGGGATCAAAAGGATCCCGACCAACCCGAGCCGCATGGGCTTGGAATCCCATAACCGATCCAGATCCTTAAAACCGGACAAAAACAAAAATTGGTTCTCTTTCCTCCTTTTCATGATTCCCCTCCTCACAGGGACAAAAAACTGACTGGTCAGTATAAATGATATTATACTACGCCTGTTTGCATAAACAAGTATAATTTCCTTAAAAATATGGCGAATTTTTAATACTGCACAAAACAATATGCTGAAGGCTTTCAATCATTTGCGGAACATCCTTCTCGATTTGATCCGTATCCAATTCTTCCAAACTGTACAATTTTTGTAAAACGACAACGCTGGCTGCCCCAAAAAATGCACTGGCCGCTTCCGGAACATGCTTGACACGGAATTCGCCGATCCGGTTTCCTTCCTCCATCACTTTCTCAATCAACTTCAAATATTCGCCAATTTTAATCCGGAACTGGTGTTGTCTTGTTTTGGTCCCAAACGCTTCGCTCAACAACAGCTTGGCCAATTTTCCGTTTTGCACATAAAAATGGACCTGATTCTCCACCAATGCCAGCAATTGGTCCGTCGGCGACTCGTGTAAATCCACATTCCGCTGTGCACAGTCAATCAACTTTTGGACGCCTTCATTCATCAAACCGACAAACAGTTCCTCTTTGCTTTTAAAGTGATAATAAATGGTTCCTTTCGCAACGCCGGCCACTTTGGCGATATCATCCATTTTGGCCTGATCAAAACCGCTTTCGGCAAACACTTCAATGGCAGCTTTAAAAATCAAATCCACTTTTTCATGACGCATAATAAGTCCTCCCAGTTTTCTGTCGATCCGATACGAACCCATTTAAAATCAGTATACGCTAAAACAATAATATATTGAAGTAATCAAACAGAAGTTTAGAAAAAAATAGAATCCCGTCTCTATTTGCGTTATACTACAAATAGATTTTCATTTTTTATTTACCAGCCAAATAAGCTATGTCTTTTCAGAAGACTACATAAGGCAAAAAGAGTCTGTCCCCCACAGACTCTTTTTCCTGCAATCGGGGACCTTTTTATCTTCATGCCGCTTGTTTGCCAATTGTTCCAAATTGCAAGGAATAAGGATAGAATATTCTATATAAATCATCTATACAGAACCTTTTTGCAGGAGGGTGGTTGCATGTTTGACATTGCCATCGTCGGGGCCGGCCCCACGGGTGCGAGCGCCGCGATTTTCGCAGCCAAAGCAGGCAAGAAAACCATACTGATCGATCATGAAAAAACTCCCATTGGAAGAGCTTTGTTGAAAAATTACCCCGGCATCAGGGAAATCAACGGGGCTGATTTGCTGAAAACCATTCAGGAACAAGCCGTTTCGTTTGGCGCGGAATGGGTGAAAGTCAGTGTCTCCGACATCCGCAAAGAATCGGAAGGCTTCGTCATTAAAACCGATAACAGGGAACCCATCCAAGCCAAGCAAGTCATTCTAGCCACCGGAATGGCCACCAAACTGGCTGACAAAACCGGCCTCAAAACCAAACCGGGAACCGAGCCGTTCATCAAAACCATCTTTGACGTGGATGAAAACGGAAAAACCAATATTGAAGGAATCTGGGCAGCCGGAATTTGTGCCGGCGCGAGCTTCCACACCGTTATTGCCGCCGGAGACGGAGCCCGCGTCGCCATCAATGTGATCAGTGAATTAAACGGGGAAAGATATGTGGATCATGATGCCCTTCCCAAAAAATAAACCAAAAGAAGGCATCTTCCCGAACGCCCGGAAGGTGCCCTCTTTCTCTTCACTTTGCCAAGTATGACGTCAGCATCCAAATATGTTTTTCCAGGTTTGTCCGGATGTCGGTCAACAAATCGGCACTGGAATCATCTTTGGCACGTTCCGCCTCTTGGATGCCTTGTTTCACCTCATCCACCATCACTTGAAAGTCTTGGATCAATTGCTCCACCATTTGTTCAGCGGTTTCGTTGCCCACCGCTTCCCGGATGGTGGCATGATCCAAATACTCTTTCATGGTGCTGAGCGGAATGCCTTGGATGGCCAAAATCCGTTCTGCAATTTCGTCAATGTAAGATGCTGCTTCTTTGTAAAATTCCTCAAATTTGGTATGGAGTTCAAAAAACTTTTCTCCTTTGACAAACCAATGATAATGATAAAGCTTGAAATAAAGAACACTGAAATTGGCCAGTTGCTGATTCAAGGTCTTATGCAATTCTTGCATCATCATCCCTCTTTTCCATGCGAAGTTCACGTCCCTATTTTTTTCAAAACGCGTTTTATTATGCATGGATGAAGGGATTTCCGGTCAAAATACGCTCTTTTTCGGCCATCCGCAATATCTGGACATTTTGATTCCGGAACGTTATAATGAAGATTGGATCATTAAAACATCGAGCGCCCGTAGCTCAGCAGGATAGAGCAGCGGTTTCCTAAACCGCGTGTCGGAGGTTCGAATCCTCTCGGGTGCACCAAGCCGGATAGGATGCAGGGTTTCACGGTTGAGACCGTAAAAAATCCTGATCCGCGCGTACAGCCGCCACTTTACCAGGGATTGACGGTAAAGAAAGGCGGCGTTTTATTTTGTGAGCAGCCGCTACCCCGAACACTGAAGAAAATTTGATGATCATTGAAGAGAATTCGAAGATATGATATAATTAGGGTATCGAAATAATTTTACCGTGTGATGTCGGGTCATGGACTATTTTCACCCGCGTACCGGGGGTTTCAAGTCTTCGGTGCGCCGAAAACGCGCTGGCTCCACTGTGGAGGGCGCATTTTATTATGCTTTTTAAAGAAGTCGCCGATCGGGGCCGGCTTCTTTTTCATTACAGGATAAAGGAGTGATGGTTTTATATGGAAAAGGACAAGCTGTGGACGAAAAATTTCCTTTTTTTATTTTTGTCCAATTCTTTCGTGTCCCTAATTTTTTATTTGCTGATGACCACCATGGCCGTTTATGCCGTGAAACAGTATCATGCCTCTGAAAGCTCGGCCGGGCTGGCTGCGGGGATTTTTGTCATCGGGGCATTGGTTTCCCGGTTGTTTGCCGGAAAATACATTGAAGTGATCGGTCGAAGACGCCTGCTTTTGGGAGGATTGTTTTTTTACCTGATTGCCACCTTGTGCTATTTTCTTGCTGATCATTTGATTTGGTTGCTGTTGATCCGTTTTCTCCACGGAGCTGCTTTCGGGTGCGCTTCCACAGCCATGCAAACCGCGGTCATGGACATGATTCCACATCACCGGAAAGGCGAAGGCATCGGTTATTTCACCTTGAGCACCACCGTGGCAACCGCCATCGGTCCGTTTCTCGGTCTTTTTATTTCCCAACACGCGGATTACCAAGTAATCTTTGAGTTTTGTGCACTCTTTTCATTCCTTTCTTTAATCATCGCTTTTTTTGCCGACATTCCTCAAGTCTCCGTCACCGAGGAACAACTGCAGGCGATGAAAAGCGGATTCAGTTTTTGGGATTTCTTTGAAAAGAAAGCTCTTCCGATTTCCTTATACATGGTTCTCATCGGGATCACTTATTCCGGCATCGTTTCGTTTATCAATTCCTACGCCATCGAAGTAAATTTGACCGAGTCCGCCGGATTCTTTTTTATCGTCTATGCCGTCATGCTTTTGATCTCGCGCCCGCTTGCCGGGAGACTGCTGGACTTGAAAGGGGAAAACATGGTTCTGTATCCGGCCATCATTTTGCATGCACTTTGTTTCCTGTTCCTCAGCCAAGCACGGCACGGATCGGTTTTGCTGTTGGCAGGCGCATTGCTTGCGCTCGGGTTCGGCGCCCTCATGTCCTGTTGCCAGGTGGTTGCCATTAAAGAATCCCCTAAGCACAAAGTCGGTTTGGCCACTTCCACCTTCTATTCTCTGGTGGACGGAGGCGTGGGTGTCGGTCCTTACCTGATCGGGATTGTCATCCAGTACATGGACTTCAGGAACATGTATTTGATGCTTTCATTCCTTGTTCTCCTGTCGATTTTCCTGTATTTTATCTTGCATGGCAAAAAGGCCTCCTTGAGAAAGAAACAACAACAACGCTCCCAACAAGCTGCCTGATGATCCGGGGAAATCCTGCCAAAGGTCCGGAAACCGGTCCGGATCTTTGGTCCCGGTAACACACGGCTGAAAAAGGATTCGGGCGATCGGAAATACAAAAAAGTGCCGCCGGCATTTCAGCTCCGGCGACACTTTTTTATTGATCCGCAAGTTTTTCTTTTCGTTTCATCCATCCGTAAAACGGCAAACCGGCTAAAGCAATGAGAAGAGTGATCACGGCCCCTTCCAAGTCGTGGGTCAACATACTGAAGACCACAAACAAAGAACCGATGATCGCCAGAACGGGAGTCACCGGATAAAGCGGCACCCTGTAATTTCCTTTGTCGCGGACCCATTCCGGATCTCTCTTTCTCAGCAAGAATACGGCAATAAATGCCTGGATGTAGAAAATGAAAATAGCAAAGATGGCGATTTCCGACAGACGATCCGGGTCACTCAGCACCATGAAAAGGACAGCCAGCAGGATTTGCAACAAAATCGCGCGGATCGGCGTGCCGAATTTGGGATGTACCTGCGACAAAAAGTTTCCTCCCGGCAACAGGCGGTCATTGGCCATGGCGAACGCAAGCCGGGGATAGCTTAAAATTTTCCCGTTTAAACCACCAAAAATGGAAATGATGATACCGATACTGATGATTTGTTGTCCGACCTCTCCAAACAAAAGACCGGCGGCCGTCCCCGCTGCATTTTCCCCCAACGCCTGAATCTGACCGGCTGGCATGACGGCAAGCAAAGCCAGATTGACTGCAAGATAAGCGACTATAATGACAATTAAACCGAGGCTCAGCGCCTTGGGAAGGATTCTTGCCGGGTTTTTCATTTCCCCTGCCACCGAGGAAGCCGCAATCCAACCGTCGTATGCAAACATGGCGGCAAGCATGGCGGCCCCCAATCCTTCTTTGCTTCCCCCGAAGGTTGCGGAAGAAAAAATGTCGCCGGAACCTTGCCACAATCCGAATACAGAAATCAGGACAATGGGCACCATTTTGGCAATCGTGGTGATCACTTGGATGATTCCGCCGTATTTCACGCCCAGACTGTTGACGATGGTCAGAAAAAGCACGGCTCCGATGCCAATCCACAGATGCCAGGATTCATCCAAAGACAAATAATTCCCTACCAACAATCCAAAATAAAGCCCCATGGATCCGATCAGCGTCGGCTGATAAATCACCGTCTGCACCCAACCGCTCAAGAAACCGGAAAACCTTCCGTATACGTTCTCCAAATAAATATAAAGCCCGCCGGTTTTGGGAATCCGGGCACTCAGTTCGGCAACGGTCAGTCCCGCGGCCAACATCAATAAACCGCCCAACAACCAAGCCAACAAGGCCAGGGAGGAGTCCCCTCCCACATAATCCAGCACCGTGCCAGGCTTGACGAAGATTCCTGAACCGATGACGACTCCCACCACCAAGGAAATCGCAGGCCAAAAACCCAGATCCTTTTTCAATTTTGTTTCTTGATTTTGCATTGTTTCATCACCGTCCAAAGTACAATCATGCCCCATCCATTATAACGCCATTGCTTTAATGAAGTAAATTATTAATATAAAAAAGGACGGTGTTATTTTATGCCAAAAAACGCGGGATTGGGGTTCATTCCCGCGTTTATTGGATCACCACTTTATACCGCTTCATCCATTCATTGATTTGCCACCAGTAAGCCAATAAGGCCGGCACGTTCATCAATTGGCCAAACCAAGGCAAATGCAACTGGGTCAAATCCTGATTCATGAAGCTTTCCACTTCCTTCGGATCCAACAATTGAAATAACGGCGCTGACGGGTCATCCAGGATTTCGCGAATTTGTTTTTTCATCAGGCGCAAATAATCGGGATGATGGGTCTTGGGATAAGGGCTTTTTTTGCGCTCGACAATAGGTTTGGGGAGCACCTCTTTCATGGCATAACGCAATAATCCTTTTTCCCGGTTTCCGTGCTTTTTCATCGACCAGGGGATGTTCCACACATATTCCACCAAATGATGATCGCAAAACGGCACGCGCACTTCCAACCCGAATGCCATGCTCATTCGGTCATTCCGGTCCAGCAACGTGGGCATCCACCGCGTTAAATTCAAATAAAACATTTCCCGCATCCGTGCTTCCCGGGTGTAATCTTCGGAAAAGCGCGGAACTTCTGCCAAGGCTTCTTGATACCTTGCTTCCACATATTCCGGCAAATTCACCCGCTCTTTTATTTCCGGGGAAATAAAGGGGAGCCGTTTTTCCACCAAACGCGCCCAAGGGAAGGTATCGGCATTCACCATCTCTTCCCGGTGAAACCACGGATACCCGCCGAACACTTCATCTGCGGATTCCCCGGAGAGCACCACGGACATTTCTTTCTTGATCTCTCTGGCGAACAGGAGCATGGAAGCATCGACATCCGCCATCCCCGGCAAATCCCTTGCCTCCATCGCCTGGATGATGCTGCGAAACAGTTCATGATTATCCAGTAAAATGGTATGGTGCTCGGACCCGATCTCTTCCGACATCATTTTGACCCAAGGGGGATCGGCATTGGGTTGAAATTCATTGACATGAAAGTATTTTTCATTATCAATGTAATCCACCGAAAAGGTATGCAACGGGCCCCGGTTTTCTTCCTGATAAACCTGTGCCATACATGCCGCGATGGCGCTGGAATCCAGTCCTCCCGACAGCATCGTGCCCACCGGAATATCTGAAACCAATTGCCTTTTCACTGCATCCCGGAAAAGCTCGCGCACTTTTTCGGCCGTGGTTTTCAGATCGTCTTCATGCTCACGGCTGGTCAGCTCCCAGTAAGTCCACGTTTTAAGGCCGTTCCGGTCGTAACGGAGCACCTGTCCGGGACGCAATTCATGGATATCTTTAAAAACTCCGCATCCCGGGGTTCTCGCCGGACCCATCACCAAAATTTCGGCCAGCCCCTGATCATCCAGAACCGGTTCCACTTCCGGATGGGCCAGGATGGCTTTCAATTCGGATCCGAACAGGAAAGCATTATCTTTTGTTTTGGTATAAAAGAACGGTTTTACTCCCAACCGGTCCCTGGCCGCAAAACAAGCCTGCTTTTTCCCGTCCCAAATGACAAAAGCGAAAATTCCGTTTAAATGCTTGGGACAATCTTCCCCCCATTCCAAGTATGCCGTCAAGATCAATTCCACATCGGAACGGGTCTCCAAGGTATGGCCCAAGGAGCGGAGCTTGAGGCGGAGTTCCTCCATGTTGTAGATTTCGCCGTTATAATTGATGACAAATTCATACCCATCCACTTTTTTGATCATCGGTTGGCTTCCGCCTTCCGGATCAATCACGATCAGCCGACGGTGTCCCAAAGCGGCATGTTCGGAAAACCAAAACCCCTCTCCATCCGGCCCCCTAGATTGGAGCGTTTCATTCATCCGGCGTAAAATTTCCCATTCTTGGGTCAAATTCCTCGTAAAATCAATCCATCCGGTAATTCCGCACATGGACATCCCCCATTTTTTCTCATAAAGTGTCTTCTTCTCATACTATGTAAAAACCCTGGAAAAGTGCCCATAAAAATATTCAATATCGGGAAATGTCCTATTTTGTGTTATGATATAATTGGTCATTTTAGCCAAAATTTTCGACCAAAGGAGGGATCCTGTTGATTTTCAAATCATTAGCCAGCTTGGGAATCGGAGCCGCACAAGTGGACACCCGCCTGAACCAACAAACCTTTTACGCCGGCGATTCGGTTCAAGGCGTTGTATTTATACAAGGCGGACAAGCCGAACAACAAATTGACGATATTTATTTGTATCTGGTGATTCATTATTTAAGGAACAATAAAAAAACTTCTTTCATCCTGCAAGAGTACCAGTTGTCCAAATCCTTTGTCATTCAAGCCAATGAAACCAAGGAAATTCCGTTTCAGATTCATCTGCCGCTTGTCACGCCGATGTCCACAGGCAGTTACCCCATTTACTTAAAAACGGGGTTGGACATCAAAATGGCCATCGATCCCAGTGATGAAGACCTGATTGAGGTGCTTCCCCATCCAACCGTGCAAAATTGCCTGAAGCAAATCGAGGATTCGGAATTTATCTTGTACCAGATTTATAACCAATATGATCCGGGAGCCAAGCCTTTCGGTTTTCAACAAGTATTCCAATTCCGGCCCATCGGACGTTATCACGGTTACATCGACGAGTTGAATGTCGTTTTCAATCTCTCTGACAGCGAAGTGTTGATGAACCTGGAAATGATCCGGGCCAATCAGTCTTTTTACACCACGCTTTCCTGGAATCCCCACGAACTGGGCCATGTTTATGTCAACGGACAACAAACGTTGACCAACCCCACCAACAAATTAAAGGAAATCCTGAGCCGAAAATTGGTTTAATCCGCAGGGCGATGCATTTTACCGGACCACATCGCCCCCTTTTTCGGCGGTGTCAAGTTGTTCGACCAAGATGCGGGAAATGCGCCACTGGTCCATCTCCTTGACCGTGAACACGAACCCTTCAAACTCCACTTGATCCCCGACACTCGGCACTTTCTCCAGCTTGGAAAACAGCCAGCCCCCGATGGTGTCATTATCCTCGTCTTCAATATGGATGTTGAAATAATTGTTGATTTCTTCAATCAACAACCCGGAATCGATCAGGATGCCTTGTTTTTCTTTTTGGAAAAACGGCCTTTCATCATCAAATTCATCCTGAATCTCGCCGAAAATTTCTTCGATGATATCTTCTGTGGTGACCAATCCGGATGTCCCGCCAAATTCATCGATGACAATGGCCATTCCTGTTTTCTTCTTCTGTAATTGGCGAAGCACGTCTTTGATTTCCATCGTTTCCGGCACAACGACGACCGGGCGTGCCAACGCCGTTAAATCAGGCTTTTTCCCTTCCACCAGCTGCTCATACACATCCCGGATGTGAATCAATCCCTGGATGTTGTCTTTGTCATATTTGCACAAGGGAAAACGGGTGTGATGAAACTGCTTGATGATGTTCAGATTTTCTTCGAGCGGTTTTTCCACGTACATACAATGCATTCGCACACGGGGAACCATCACTTCCCTGGCAACGCGTTCAGTGAAATCAAACACATTGTCAAACAGTTTGAGTTCGGTCTGGTCAATGAAACCGCTGCGATGGCTTTGGGCAATCAGCATGCGGATTTCTTCTTCCGTATGCGCTTGTTGCGTTTCGCTCGTTCCGACGCCAAACCGTTTGAGAAACCAATTGGCGGACCGGTTCAACAAAAAAATAAACGGGCGAAACAACTTGTAAAATCCGTGCAAAAAAACCGACGTCCATAAAGTGACCCGTTCCGACTGGCGGATGGCAAGCGATTTGGGGGCCATTTCCCCGATCACGATATGCAAAAAGGTGATCAGGGAAAAAGCAATCGCAAAAGAAACCGGATGAATCAGAAGTTCCGGAATCCCGACCCAACGAAAAAAGGGCTCCAAAGACCGTGCGATCGCCGGTTCCCCGATCCATCCAAGCCCCAGAGACGCCAAGGTGATTCCCAATTGGGTGGCCGATAAATATTCATCCAGATTGGACAAAACCTGTTGTGCAATTCTTCCGCGCTTGGTATCAATCTGCGCGATCCGGCTGGAACGGACTTTCACAATGGCAAACTCGGATGCCACAAAAAAACCGTTTAATAAGACAAAGATGAGGACCAAAAAAAGATAAAAAAGATGCCTGATAAGCTCCTGCATAACAACTCCTCCACCTGAAGAGGACCACTTTTTCTTAGTATGTCCCGTCTTTTCATAAATAAATTTGCTATCATAACAAAAGAAATATAACGATACGGAGGGTCATCATGCCATACCATATTTTGGTCATTGAAGATGACGCTGACATTCAGGAGCTGATTCGTGAATTTTTAACGGTTCAGGACTACCATGTCGATGTGGCCGGTGACGGAAAAGAAGGAATCCAAAAATTCATGGAAACGGATCCGGACCTGTTGATTTTGGATGTTATGCTCCCGGAGATGGACGGATATCAGGTCTTGAAAACCATCCGCCAACAGTCCGGTGTTCCCGTGATCATGCTGACGGCGTTGGATGAGGAAGCCGACCAACTGAAAGGATTTGAGTTGGGGGTGGATGATTACATCACCAAACCGTTTTCTTTTCATATTTTGATCAAACGCGTCGAAGCCGTGCTGCGCAGAACCTATCAGACAGAAGAGTCAACAAGAAAATTAAAGTATCAGGAAATCACATTGGATCTGGACGGCTATGCCGTTTATGTCGGCAAGCATCAAAAACACTTGACGACCAAGGAATTTGAAATATTGCAAACCCTGATGAAACACAAGGGAAAAGTGTGTTCAAGAGAGCTTCTGCTCAATAACGTTTGGGGATTGGATTATTACGGAGATCCCCGGGTTGTCGACACCCATATCAAAAACTTGCGCAAAAAATTGGGGGTCCCGTACATCCGGACGGTAAAAGGAGTGGGCTACAAACTTGATACAGCGTAAAAAAAGCATTACCCTGAAAATTTTTTGGATCACCAGCCTGCTGATCGCTCTGACCACCAGCATCCTGTTTGCTGCCTTTTATTTTTTGTTGCCTTCTTTTTATTATGAATACAAAATCAACAAATTAAATCACGGCATCGACCAATTATTGAACGATGTTTCGGAGGTTCCCGTTTCCCAGGCCCAAAACCTTTTATACGAATTCACCCATGACTACAACATCCATCTGCTGATCCGGGATCAACAGGGAAACATGATTTCAATTCCGTCTTCTTCTTCTCCATTGGTTAAAATTCCGTCCCAATCGAATTACGAAATGGACGGCATCCCGCCAATCCGGATCATCGAAAAACCCATTTCTTTCCAGGATGGCCGGTTTATCGCCATTTTTGTCGCCACCTTGCAACCCATCGATGAGGCATCCAATGCCATTTTGATGCTGATGCCGTACATGGGTTTTTTTGTCCTGTTGATTTCCATGGCGGGTGCATTTCTCTACACCAAACTGATCACCCAACCCCTGCTTAAAATTAATCAAGTGGCCAAGCGAATGGCCAAACTGGATTTCAGCCAGAGGTTGGAAAACCGGTCCGATGACGAAATCGGGGAATTGTCCCAGAGCCTGAATGAATTGTCGCAAAACCTGAAACAAACGATGTCCGAATTGCAACAAGCCAATGCGCAATTAAAAGATGACATCCAACGCGAAAGGGAGCAAGAAGCGAAACGGAGGGAATGGATGGCGACCATCTCACATGAATTGAAATCACCGATCACGGCCGTGATGGGGCAACTGGAAGGCATGATCCACCAAATCGGCGTATACAAAGACAGGGATAAGTATTTGCGCCGATCGTATTCGATTATCAAAAACATGGAGCAACTGGTAAAAGAAATCCTGGAAGTCTCCAAACTGGAATCGGATGCATTTCATCCGCTGAAAAAAACGGTTCCTTTATCAAGCATGATTCAATCCGTCATCAAAAGGCTGGAATTTTTCCGCGAAGACAAACAAATCCGATTCGACGTGAGCATCGAGCCGGACTTGTTTGTCACGGCCGACCCCGGCTATCTGCAAAAAGCGGTGGCAAACATCATCCACAATGCCATCAACTATTCTCCTTCCGGTGAAACCGTCCGGATCTCCCTTGCACAAAAAAACACCCATATCGAGTTTCGCGTGCTGAACACGGGATCCTCCATCCCGGAAGCCGAACTGGAAAAAATCTTCGAACCCTTTTACCGTTTGGAAAAATCCCGGAACCGGAACACCGGGGGAAGCGGTTTGGGTCTTTATATCGTGAAACAGATTTTGGATATCCATTCGTTCCCTTACCGGCTGAGCAACGAAGAAAACGGCGTTTTGTTTACGATTCATTTTCCTCTGCCTGAACAAAACGATTAATCCCGTCTTTTAAAGCAGTCCGGGGACAATCCATCCCCGGTTTTTCTCCCGGAAACGGAAAAAAAGCCTGATGATTACAATATCCATACGAAAACATAAACAGTACAAAAAACACTTAAATACCCGAATAAACCGTCTATCAATTCATTAGTACAGATTTTTAAACACATCTAAAACAGATGATCACAATACGGAATCATCAAGATATCCACAACTTTATCCACATTATCCACAACATATAGTGCAATGCCGGAATAAAATGCTTTTCAATCCAAAATCAGAACACATGTTCCCGTATCGCCAAAGATATGATATAATAATAAAACAATACCACTTCCAATAAAGGAGCCGATGGAATGCAAAATCCATGGCTGGTCTGGGCCGCCCGTATCATTGAAGAAACCCTTCCCCTGGTCCGGGAACAATTATCCCATAATCAAAACGTGATCTTAAAAATGGAGAATATGTTTGAGGAATTAACCCCCAAAACTTCTTCTTCCAAAAAACGTCATTCATAATTATGCATGTGTCTTTTTTATGACCCTTTCCATAATAATATTTCGAATCCATCGATGATTCGTTATAATGAAAATGTAAGATTTCAACGGGATTGAATCACGGGAAAAAAACCGATACCCTCCGGTGAGTCGTGCTATAAAGCCGGCTCCTTTTTTCATTCATTATGTTGTATAAAAATAAAAAGTTATCAACATATCCACAATTTTATCCACATTATTCACAATATCTTGTGCTAATATAAATGTTATTATTAATAAAAAAAGAGGAGGATATCTTCCTCCCGCATTGGATTATCCTGTTCAACTTTTTCCTTATCTCAAACTTCAACCTGAACTTCTTTCCAATTGCTTTTGTCAGTACTGATAAAGAAGCGGCTGGATTCGTGTTTTTTGGGAAACAAGCGAATCAGCGATTTTATGTATTCGTTGGCGGATTCTTCAGTCTCAAATCCGGCGGGGTATTCATGCGTTTTGATTTCCCCGTTTTTTTCAGTTTCAATTTTTAAGTAAAACATTCTTCACCCTCCTCATTTTAAATGTGAAATCAGATTTTAACATTTGATCAAATCATTGTGAAAACTATATCTTTAATTCTGAATTTACATGAATCAGGCCGTCAGTTCAATCCTTTTATTTAAGAACCCCTGCTGATGAAAGGCGATTCTCTTTCTATTTGATTAATTTTTTATGTTTTTTTAATGTTTTCCCGTGGAGAGATGTCTTTTGTGTATAAACAACCGGCGACCAATCGATTAGCACCTGAACGTGTCCCGTAAAAATTTAACCCAGTCGGCAAAGAAAAAGGTTTCGCTGTCCGCGAAACCTTTCTGTCCATTTGGCGGAGAGGGTGGGATTCGAACCCACGGAGGGCGTGAACCCTCGGCGGTTTTCAAGACCGCTGCCTTAAACCACTCGACCACCTCTCCACAATGTAAATATTCAATTACAAAGTTATATTATACTGATTTTTTGTGCGATGTCAACCAACCCCCAAAACATAAATCCCTGCAAATGTTGCAGGGATTTATGTTATCCAATCTTGTCGATTCCGCCCATGTAAGGACGCAACGCTTCGGGAATCCGGATCGTTCCATCCGGTTGCTGGTGATTTTCCAAAATGGCGGCAACGGTCCGCCCCACGGCCAAACCCGAACCATTGAGCGTATGGACATACTCCGGTTTGCTTTTGGGACCGGGACGGAAACGGATTTGTGCGCGGCGCGCTTGGAAATCTTCACAATTGCTGCAGGAAGAGATTTCCCGGTAGCTTTGATTGCTGGGCATCCATACCTCCAGATCATAGGTTTTGGCGGCAGAAAACCCGAGATCCCCCGTGCACAACGCGACCACCCGATAGGGGAGTTCCAACAATTGCAAGACCTTTTCGGCATTCTCCACCATTTTTTCCAGCTCTTCATAGGATGATTCCGGATGAACCAATTTCAGCAATTCCACTTTGTTAAATTGATGGAGACGGATCAAACCGCGGGTATCCCGTCCGGCCGATCCCGCTTCCGAACGGAAGCAACTGCTGTAAGCCGTGTAATATTTGGGCAAATCTTCCATAGACAAAATCTCGCCGGCATGATAGTTAATGACCGGCACCTCAGATGTGGGAATCAAAAAATAATCCGTATTCTCCGCCAGCTTAAAGGCATCGTTCTCAAATTTGGGCAATTGCCCTGTTCCGGTCATGGTGCGGCGGTTTACGATATAAGGCGGAATGATTTCCGTATATCCATGCTCCCTGGTGTGCAGATCCAGCATGAAATCGATCAACGCCCGCTCCAGACGCGCTCCAAGCCCTTTGTAAAAGACAAACCGGGAACCCGTTACTTTGGCAGCACGTTCAAAATCAAGCAAATCTAATTCTTCCGCCAGTTCCCAGTGCGGCTTTTGCCCGAAAGAAGGAGCGGGAACTTCTCCCCATGTGCGAACCACTACGTTTTCTTCTTCCGACTTCCCGACGGGAACGCTTTCATGAGGAATGTTAGGAAGTTTGAACAGGATTTGATTCATTTCTTCTTCATAACGGCGCAATTCTTCATCCAACCGTTTGATTTCCTCTCCCACCTGGCGCATTTCTTTGATTTTATCTTCTGCATCCTCATTGTTCTTTTTCTTTTGGGAGATTTCTTTGGATACCACGTTCCGTTTGTTTTTCAATTGCTCACTTTGCTGAATCAATTCGCGCCGACGCTGATCCAATTCCGTGAAGGCGCGGAGTCCTTCCAATTCATCATTCCGTGTCGATAATTTTTTCTTCACATCCTCCATTTGATTGCGAAGGATTTTCATATCCAGCACTCACACACACCTCCTATAAAATAATAAACCTTCCCCCCTCATACAAGGGACGGAAGGTTCCGCGTTGCCACCCTTCTTGACCGTGGACGCATCCACGGCCCGCTCTGACGAGATAACGGTTCGTTCACCGAAAACACTTACGCGAACCCGGTTCGCTTCGTGCCTCGCTCCAAGGTGGATTCACTGATCATTTTGGGCGGTTCGCACCTTCCACCGCCTCTCTGGATGGCAAAACAATCAGTTACTCGCCTTTTCCTCGCGGCCTGCCATTTCAAATTTTACCTTTTATTATATCCGATTGTACACCCTTTGTAACCATCAAACCAAAAAAACCTCCCCAAAACGGGGAGGATTCCGTCCAAAATGAACGTTTTTCGTTACACGGCTTTTTCTGCCATCGATTCACGAACCATCTCTGCAAAATAAGCGTGAACCCGCGGATCTTCGGTCAATTCCGGATGGAAAGACATCGCGAGCAAATTCCCTTGCTTGGCAGCGACGATCTTTCCGTCCACTTCGGCGAGGACTTCGACTCCCGGTTCCACCTTTTCAATATAAGGAGCACGAATAAAGACCGCCGGGTAATCATCGGCAATGTTTTTCACCGCCAGCTCCGCTTCAAAGCTTTCCCGCTGGCGTCCAAAACCATTCCGCTTCACCGTGATATCCATGATGCCCAAATGGGGTTCTTCTTCCGGCCCGATATTTTTTGCAATCAGGATCATTCCTGCACAGGTTCCGAAAATGGGTTTCCCGGCACGATGAAGCGCAAGAATCGGTTCGGTCAATTCATATTTTTTCACTAATTTGCCAATCGTTGTGGATTCCCCGCCCGGAATCACGAGACCGTCCAGATCCGACAACTCTTCCGCCCTTTTGACCGCCACGGCCGTTGCCCCGGTTTGTTGCAGCAGGCGGATATGTTCACGGACTGCGCCTTGTAATGCCAATACTCCTATTTTCATCGGATCTGTCCTCCTTATGTCACCAACCGCGCTCTTGCATCCGTTCTTCCGCACTCAGTTTGGAAATTTCAATCCCGGTCATCGCCGAACCCAGATCTTTGGATACTTCTGCAATCAATGCAAAATCTTCATAATGGGTGGTCGCTTCCACAATCGCGCGAGCATATTTTTCCGGGTTTTCCGATTTGAAAATACCGGAGCCCACAAACACACCGTCGGATCCCAAGTGCATCATCAATGCGGCATCTGCCGGGGTTGCGACGCCACCTGCCGCAAAGTTGACCACCGGCAATCTTCCGGTCTCATGCACTTGCAGGAGCAGTTCATACGGAGCCCCCAGTTTTTTCGCCTCGGCCATCAATTCATCACGGGACATGTTTTGCACCTGGCGGATTTGCGCCTGCATTTTCCGCATATGGCGAACCGCTTCCACGATATTTCCGGTACCGGGTTCCCCTTTGGTCCGGATCATGGATGCCCCTTCCCCGATGCGACGCAACGCTTCTCCCAAATCACGGGCACCGCATACAAAAGGAACGGTGAATTGGGATTTGTCGATATGGAACAAATCATCCGCTGGGGTCAACACTTCACTCTCATCAATATAATCAACCCCCATGGATTCCAATACACGCGCTTCGACAAAATGGCCGATCCGTGCTTTGGCCATTACCGGAATGGAAACAGCGTTCATCACTTCTTCCACCACACGCGGATCAGCCATGCGGGCAACGCCGCCTGCCGCACGGATATCCGACGGCACGCGCTCCAACGCCATTACCGCCACCGCACCGGCTTGTTCAGCAATTTTTGCCTGCTCGGCGTTCACCACATCCATGATGACGCCGCCTTTTTGCATTTCTGCCATCCCGCGTTTTACCCGGTCCGTTCCTGTTTTCCGTGTTTGACTCATCTTGCCGCCTCCTCTGTGATCTTGTGGATGTCTTCAACTGTGATCGTCATGAAAGGGTGGTTTCATTTTGCGAGAGAGTAAATCCCCTTTTTCCTCCCTCTTTTATTATAATTGAATGGAAGCATTTGAAAAATAATCAATCAAACCAACTTGAAATTTCATCCCCCACCGACCGAAAAAAGAGGCGAATCCAGCTCCCTTCTTCCACGGATTGAGAGGTGACCACATTGATTGGTTTGAAGCCTTCCATTTTCTTTCCATCATAAAACACATATGCTTTTCCGACAATGGTGCCTTTCTCCAGAGGGGCTTTCACATTGGAATCAAACTCGACTTTTACGGAATATTTTCCTTGTTCTCCTTTTTGAACCGGCAGCGACACGGCTTTTTCCACTTCCACCGGGACGGTCCGTTCCACACCGTTGGGCAAAGCCAATGATTCTTGTCCTTTTACTTTTCCGTGTTCCGGAACCAAAGTGGTGAATGCAAATTGGTCAAATCCATAATCCAACAGTTTTTTCGTTTCGGAAAAACGCCTTTGATCATTCGCCGTCCCCATCACGACCGAAACCAAGCGGTATCCGTCCCGTTGCGCGGTTCCCGTGAAACAATAGCCGGCGGCATTGGTATGTCCGGTCTTCAATCCGTCCACTCCCGGATAGGCATACACAAAACCGGGAAGCATCAGGTTCCAGTTCGTCACTGTTTGTTCCCGGTTGGTTCCGGGCCGGACCTTATATTTTGTCGTCGCCGTGACGTTTAGCACTTCCGGGTGTCTTTGGATCAACGTCGAAGCCAAAATTGCCGTGTCCCGGGCCGACATCACATGTTTCCCGGGCACCTTGGGCGGATCGGGATACAGATGCAGATCCAAACCGGAGGCTCCTTGAAAATGGGTGTGGTTCATCCCGATTTCTTTTGCTTTTTCATTCATCCGGTTGACAAATCCTTCTTCGCTTCCGCCCACATGTTCCGCCAGGGCCACGGTCGCATCGTTGGCGGAATAAATCAACATGGCTTCAAAAAGCTCCTTGACCGTGATCTTTTCGCCTTCGGTTAAATAAATTTGTGCTTCTTCCACATCTGCAGCCCGTTTGCTGACCGTCACCACGTCATCCCAACGCAATTTTCCGGCCTGAATGTCGTCCAAAACCACCAAGGCCGTCATCATTTTGGTCATGCTGGCCGGGGGATAAGGCGTCTCTTCATCTTTCGCGGCCAAAACCACCCCGGAATAAAAATCCATCAAATAATAAGAACGCGCCTCCACCGGAGGCAGCTTTCCCTGTTCAGCCTGCACCGGAACAGGAAACAGCCATATGAAGAAGGCAAACGCACTGAAAAACAACCAAACTTTTTTTCTGTGAAAATGATTCATCATCGCTCATTCCTTACTTCTCTGTCTCTGTTTTAAATGTCCCCTACCAAAACATTCGGAAAGAATGAAAAGGATGAGAATCATTTTACAAAATTGCAATAAAAAAAGAAATGGACAAGAAAAGAAAAATTTCGCATCACGAAGAAAAGCTGTTGACCGGACCAACGATCAACAGCTTGTATTTAAACGGATGGATTATAAATGATAATTGGGCGCTTCTTTGGTGATTTGGACATCATGCGGATGGCTTTCGCGCAAAGAGGCATTGGTGATCCGGATAAACCGGCTGTTTTCCTTCAGTTCTTTCAATGTGGCCGCACCGCAGTAACCCATTCCGGCACGGATGCCTCCGATCAATTGATACACGGTGTCGGCCAGAGGCCCTTTGTACGGAACCCGTCCTTCGATACCTTCCGGAACGAGTTTTTGCGCATCTTCCTGGAAGTAACGGTCTTTGCTTCCCTGTTGCATGGCGCCGATGGATCCCATTCCCCGGTACACCTTGAACCGGCGTCCTTGGTAAATTTCTGATTCCCCGGGAGATTCTTCTGTTCCGGCAAACAGGCTTCCCAACATGACTGCATCCGCACCCGCCGCCAAAGCTTTGACGATATCGCCGGAATAACGGATTCCTCCGTCGGCAATGATTGGCACACCGTATTGGCGGGCCACGGTCGCGCAATCATAAATCGCCGTGATTTGCGGAACGCCGATACCGGCAACCACACGGGTCGTGCAGATGGATCCCGGCCCGATTCCGACTTTCACGATATTGGCGCCTGCCTCGATAAGATCACGGGTAGCTTCACCAGTTGCGACATTTCCGGCGACAATGACCAGATCCGGATGCTTCCGGCGGAGCGTGTGAATGGCATCCAAAACCCCTTTGGAGTGGCCGTGGGCCGTATCCACAACAATCAAGTCGACTTCGGCATCGATCAGGGCTTGAACCCGGCGTTCCATATCTTTGGACACCCCGACAGCCGCCCCGACCAAAAGACGTCCTTGTTTATCTTTGGCCGCATCGGGAAATTGTGTCGCCTTTTCAATGTCTTTGATGGTGATGAGCCCTTTTAAAATCCCGTTTTCATCCACCAGCGGCAATTTTTCGATTTTATGCTTTTGCAGGATTTCTTCCGCTTGTTCGAGCGTGGTCCCGACCGGTGCCGTGATCAGCGGTTCAGTGGTCATCACTTCTTGAATCGGCATGGCATAATCCCGTACAAAGCGAAGGTCACGGTTGGTGATAATGCCAACCAGTTTCCTGTTTTCATCCACAATCGGCACACCGGAAATCCGGTATTTGGCCATCAATTCTTCCGCGTCGTGGACTTTGTGTTGGGGTGTCAGATAAAACGGATTGGTGATCACTCCGCTTTCGGAACGTTTGACGCGGTCAACTTCCTCGGCTTGTTCTTCCACTTTCATGTTTTTATGGATGATTCCGATTCCGCCTTGCCGGGCAATGGCAATTGCCAATTTGGATTCGGTGACGGTGTCCATTCCCGCGCTGATCAACGGAATATTCAATTCAATTCCTTCCGCCAGCTTGGTTCCCACATTGACTTGACGAGGCAATACCTCTGATTTTGCCGGCAATAATAGTACATCATCAAAAGTTAATCCTTCTTTGGCGAATTTCTGTTCCCACATAGACGTTTTCCCCTTTTGGCCTAATAATTTTAAAGCAGTTTAACAGTCTCCTGCATAACTGTCAAGATTTTTCAAGATCCAGTCATGGCTGTATTGCATTTATCCATAGATTATCCACAAAAGCCTGTGGATAACTCACAAAGTCTTGTGGATAAATGCGTTCAAGGCAACAGCTTGGACACAAATTCGGCAACCAGCGGGCTTTGGATCAACTCCAAATGGTTTAAATGCCAAAAAGTTTTCACATGATAAGCGCCGGGAAGCGTGGCTTTTCCTTCTTCCACAACCCCGTCGCTGTCCGTATGATATTTCAGGGTCAGCAAGGTCCAACCGACGGCCAATTCCCCTTTCCATCCCCGGTCGCCCCAACCATCTGCATCCCCGGCAATCGTATACAGTTTTCCATCTTGAAAAAAGGGACTTTTTTCCACCGGAAAGCGCCGGTTAAACCGGGCCACTGCTTCCGGCGTCACATCTTTGATCCCTTCTTGCCCGTTAACAAACATCCCCAGCCATTCATATTCTTTCGCAAGTGGTGTCCCTTGATGCGGAGTCCCGAGCGTCACCAGGTCCGCCACTTCCCCGGGACGCATGTAAACCAAACGCCGGGCAACCAGTCCTCCCATGCTGTGAGCCAAAATGTAGTAGTTTTTCCCCAGTCCGTATTGTTTTTGGAGAACAGAAATTTTCCGGGAAATCACCCGGGCCTGCTCCTCAATGGAATCATTCCCGGCCTGATGGTTTTTCGCCCCCATCATGATCACCCGTTTTCCTTGCACCGGCATTGACCAGACTTTCATGGACGAATTGGAATACACCACATAAACATTCCCCGATCCCCAACTCCGGGCCAAACGGTTTAAAAATTCATAACCCCATTGATGGCGGTTGTTAAATCCGTGAATCAACACCAGATCATATTTTTTCGGAACCGTTGTCTTTCCGGAACCCGGAGGCGGCAACAGTCCAAATACAAAAGCCGACAACAGACAAAGGCATAAAACCTTTCTTTTCATGGATGCTGCCTCTCTCCCGTTTCTCTTTCTTGTCATAGCCCTTTTTATTTTGTCAAACAATAGAAAAAAAAGAAAGAAAAATCGAGGTGACGGGTGTGCCGTTTTGCTCAGACCCTTCTGCCCGTGATGGCTTCCATGAACCCAATCTTTTTTTAAAACTTAAAAATGAAGAATGGGCGCGCAAATTTCTGCAGCAAAAATATGAGGATGCTTCTTTCAAGGAGCCGGGGGTGCTGGCCTACAAAAATGTCCAATCGTTTGTCGCTTACATTCGTCAAGCTTGCTCCCTGTTTCAAACAGCCGGGGCATGTGACCAATGGATGCAACCCCTTTTGCTGTACTATGGGATGATGGATTTTTTTAAAGCCTGGATTTTAACCAAAGATCCCGATTATCCCAAGAGCACGGCCGTGTTGCGGCACGGGTTGTCCACCCGCAAACGGAAAAAGGAACCCTTTCGCTTTTCGCAGGATGAAATCCGGATCCAAAAAGAGGGGCTGTTTCCGTATCTGGCTGAGTTGATGGAGCTTCCGGTCTCTGCCGGGGATTCCTACCGTGTCAAGGAATTGCTCGGCTTTTTACCTGAATTACAGCCGACGTACCGGGCGATCTTCGGTGAGTGCACTTGGTTTCCCGTGGATTGGATTCCTGCGTCCTCCCTTCTGATCGTCCCTGAAAAAATTCTGGATCAATGCCACCTTGCTCCTTCATCCTTTGTGGAAAAATTAAACGCACAAAGCGGGGAAATCCGGTTTTCATTGCACCATCAAGAGCAAGGAGCGCTTTACCTGAACTGTTTTGCCTCCGGCCCGCCACACCGGCTTCATCCTTGGATCAAAAAAAACAAAAAGGGCGATCATTACCTGTATACCGGTAATCATCGCCCTCATCCGCTCCCGCGGGTCATATCCCTGATGATGCTTTGTTTTTCCATGAGTATGCTGTGCCGGTATGATCCTCCCTTGTGGGAAGAAATCATGCTGGCGTCCGTTCATCAGGAACAGCTGATGTTAATCCATCTGACCGATCTGATTCTTTACGGGTTCCCCCGCTTTATGGCCCCGCTTTGGGATTGGCCGGATTAAGCATCCGGTTCTTTCTCTTCTTTTTCATCGTTTTCTTCCTCGGCCGGCACCCGGGCCACCGCGGAAACTTCGTCTTCATCCACCCGAATCAGACGAACGCCTTGGGCATACCGGCCCATGATGGAAATATCCGCAACTTTGATCCGGATCACGACGCCCGATTGCGTGGCAATCATGAGATCCTCATCTTCCGACACCACTTTGTGCGCAACCACTTCGCCTTTTTTCTCCGTCAGGCTTAACGTTTTAATCCCTTTGCCCCCACGCGATTGAATCCGGTATTCATCAATCGGCGTCCGTTTTCCGTAGCCGTTTTCGGTCACGATCATGACGTAGCTGTCCGGAACCACGATATCCATGTCAATGATGCGGTCTCCTTCGCCCAAGGTGATTCCTTTTACCCCGGTGGCAGAACGTCCCATTTCACGGACGTCGGATTCATGGAAACGGATGGACATGCCGTGCCGTGTTCCCATGATCACTTCCTGATCCCCGTCGGTCAGGCGCACGCCCACCAGATCGTCCCCGTCACGCAAATTGATGGCGAACAATCCGTTGCGGCGGATGTTTTCAAACTCGCTTAATGCGGTTTTCTTCACCACTCCTTCTGCTGTGACAAAGAAGAGGAATTGGTTCGGGGTAAATTCTTTGACCGGAATGACGGCTTCGATCCGTTCCCCTTGATCAATTTGAATCAAATTGATCACCGGGGTGCCTTTCGCCGTCCGTCCCAGTTCCGGAACTTCATAAGCTTTCAGGCGATAAACCTTTCCTTTGTTGGAAAAGAAAAGCAGCGTGCTGTGTGAATGGGTGACAAACATGTGCTGAACCAGATCGTCGTCACGGGTTCCCATTCCCGTGATGCCTTTTCCGCCCCGTTTTTGCGCGCGGTAGGTGGAAAGCGGCACCCGCTTGATATACCCTCTTTGCGTCATCATGATGGAGACTTCATCTTCCGGGATCAGATCCTCAATGTCGATGTTGTCTTCTTCAATTTTGATCATGGTCCGGCGTTCGTCGCCGTATTTCTCTTTGATTTCGGTGATTTCCTTGCGCAACACTCCCCGGATTTTGTTCTCGTCGGCAAGAATGGCACGCAATTTGGAGATCAACTTTTGCAGTTCTTTATATTCACTCTCGATTTTTTCCCGTTCCAAACCGGTTAAACGGTGCAGCCGCATGTCGAGGATGGCCTGGGCTTGTTTTTCGGACAGGCCGAACCGTTCCATCAGGCCGGTTCTCGCTTCCTGCGTGGTTTTTGAGGAGCGGATCAAATCAATCACTTCGTCAATGTGATCCAGAGCAATCCGGAGCCCTTCCAAAATGTGTGCCCGGTCTTCCGCTTTGTTCAAATCATATTGGGTCCGGCGACGAATCACTTCGATTTGATGGTCCACGTAATGTTGGATCATCTGCTTCAAATTTAACACGCGCGGTTGGCCGTCGACCAAAGCCAGCATGTTGATACCAAAACTGGTTTGCAAGTTGGTGTATTTGTACAGGTTGTTCAAAACCACCTGCGGATTCACATCTTTGCGGAGCTCAATCACCACACGCATTCCGTTGCGGTCGGATTCATCCCTTAAATCGGTGATTCCGTCGATCTTTTTATCCCGTACCAGTTCGGCGATTTTTTCGATCAGTTTCGCTTTATTGACCTGGAACGGAAGTTCGTCCACCACAATCCGCATTTTTCCGTTTCGGGCTTCTTCAATCCGCGTTTTCGCCCGGATTTGAATGCTTCCGCGACCGGTGCGGTACGCTTTGCGGATTCCGTCATATCCCAAAATGATGCCGCCGGTGGGGAAATCCGGCCCTTTGATCACTTTGAGCAATTCCTCAACGGACACATCCTGATTTTCCAGCAACAACAGGATGCCGTCGATCACTTCTTTCAAATTATGCGGGGGGATGTTGGTTGCCATCCCGACCGCAATCCCCGAAGCCCCGTTGACAAGGAGATTCGGAAAACGGGAAGGCAGCACCACCGGTTCCTCTTGTTGCCCGTCGTAGTTCGGCGTGAAATCGATGGTGTCTTTTTGGATGTCGCGAAGCATTTCCAGATTGATGGCAGCCATCCTCGCTTCGGTATAACGCATGGCCGCCGGCGGGTCCCCGTCCACGGATCCGAAGTTCCCGTGTCCGTCGACAAGCGGATAACGGTAAGTAAAGTCTTGTGCCATCCGCACCATGGAATCGTACACGGCTGCATCCCCGTGCGGGTGATAATTTGCCGTCACGTTTCCGACGAGACGGGAAGATTTTTTGTACGGCTTATCCGGCGTCATCCCCAACTCGTAAAAGGTGTACAAAATCCGCCGGTGAACCGGTTTTAACCCATCGCGGACATCCGGCAACGCCCGGCTCACGATCACGCTCATCGCATAGTCCAGGAAAGAGGTTTTCATTTCCTTACTGATATTGACTTCTTGGATACGGTTCATTTCTTCCATTGTTCATCTCTCCGTTCTACACTCGCCTAAATATCAAGGTTCGCCTGCTGTGCATACTCCTTGATAAATTCCCGACGCGGTGCTACGCGGTCACCCATCAACATCTCAAACACTTCATCGGCATCCATGGCATCTTGCAAAGAAACCCGGAGCAATGTGCGGCTTTCCGGATCCATGGTGGTTTCCCACAGCTGGGTGGCGTTCATTTCCCCCAACCCTTTGTACCGTTGGATCTCGATTTTCCCTTTGCCTTCGAGTTCGGCCACGATTTCATCTTTCATCTTGTCATTGAACGCATACCGGATCTTTTTGCCTTGCGTGATTTTATACAGAGGCGGTTGGGCAATATACACATATCCATGTTCAATCAACGGACGCATGTACCGGTAAAAGAAGGTGAGCAGCAAAGTCCGGATGTGGGCACCGTCGACGTCGGCATCCGTCATGATGATGATTTTGTGATAACGGGCCTTTTCAATATTGAAATCATCACCGATTCCGGTCCCCAATGCCGTAATGATGGTGCGAATCTCATCATTGGAAAGCGCCCGGTCCAGTCGCGCTTTTTCCACATTGATGATTTTTCCTTTCAACGGCAAAATGGCTTGGAACATCCGATCCCGACCTTGTTTTGCCGTACCGCCGGCAGAATCCCCCTCCACAATGAAAAGCTCGCTGTCCTGAGCGCTGCGGGAGGTGCAATCCGCCAATTTCCCGGGCAATGCACTGACCTCCAACGCGTTTTTGCGCCGCGTCAATTCCCGGGCTTTGCGGGCGGCTTGGCGGGCACGGGACGCCATCACTGCTTTGTTGATGATTTTTTTCGCTTCCGCGGGATGTTCGTCCAAATAGGTTTGGAAATGATCGGCAAAGAGCTGCTCGGTTGCGGAACGGGCTTCACTGTTCCCCAGTTTGGTTTTGGTTTGCCCTTCAAACTGAGGATCCATAATTTTCACGCTGATAATGGCGGTCAAGCCTTCCCGTACGTCATCCCCGGTCAGATTGCTGTCATTATCCTTCAAAAGGTTGTTCCGGCGGGCATAATCATTGATCACGCGCGTCAGAGCCGATTTAAAGCCGGCTTCATGCGTGCCGCCTTCGTGCGTGTGAATGTTATTGGCATAAGAATAAATGTTGGATGTAAAAGAATCGTTGTATTGCAAAGCGATTTCAATCAGGATGGAATCCCGTTCCCCCTGAATGTATACCGGCGGTTGATTCAACACTTCGCGATTCCGGTTCAAATGCTCCACAAACGACCGGATTCCGCCTTCAAACTGGAAAACCACTTCTTTTTCTTCTTCGCCGCGCAAATCTTTCAAAATAATTTTTACGCCGCCGTTTAAGAAAGCGAGTTCGCGCAGGCGGTTTTGCAAAATGTTGAAATCAAACTCAGTGGTTTCCGTGAAGATTTCGGGATCCGGTTTAAAGGTGATTTTGGTCCCTGTTTCCTCTGTTTCCCCGATCACTTCCAAATCCGCTTCCGGAACCCCTCGTTGATAACGTTGATGATAAATCTTCCCGTCCCGCTTCACTTCGACCGACAACCACGTGGACAACGCGTTGACAACGGAAACCCCCACGCCGTGCAAACCGCCTGAAAATTTGTATCCGTCTCCGCCGAATTTACCCCCGGCATGAAGGACCGTCATCACAACCTCCACCGCCGGACGGCCCATTTTTGGGTGGATCCCGACAGGAATCCCGCCTCCGTTGTCAATCACGGTCACACTGTTGTCTTCATTGACAATCACCTGAATGGTATCGCAACGGCCGGCCAGTGCTTCGTCGATGCTGTTGTCCACCACTTCCCACACCAAATGATGGAGACCGCGGCTGGAAGTGGAACCAATATACATCCCCGGCCGCTTTCGGACGGCTTCCAGACCTTCTAACACCTGAATTTGTGTTTCATCATAATTTGTTTGTTGAATGGACACTCTCGGTCACCTGCTTCCTTCTTCCATAACTGATAAACTCGGTTCTATATCTTTTGAGTCAAATCGGCCCGTTTTTTCAATGTGGTTGAAGAAATGGGCGATGCATAGATGTGATGTGTGGTGATCACATACGATTTGATTTCGTCAGGAGACAAATGTTCAATTTTCTTTTTCTGATGGCAAGCGTTCAAAAACGGTGGCGTTGCATTCTTCGCAACATTTGCGTCCAGTATGGCTATCACTTCGCGAATGCAAATCATCCGGCTTCCACCCAAGTGGATAAACACTTCATTCACCCCGATTCCGTAATATGTCCTTGCTTCACCTGATAGATTTTGGCTCCGGACAAGATATCCGGATGGATCCCGTCCAAACCGGTGGTGGTCACAAAGGTTTGGACACGTCCGGAAATGGCCTTCAATAAATGCGTTTTGCGCATGTCATCCAATTCGGACAACACATCATCCAATAATAATATGGGATAATAACCGATTTCCTGATGAATCAATTCGATTTCCGCCAGCTTGAGCGACAAGGCGGCGGTTCGTTGCTGTCCCTGGGAACCGTAATGATGAAGATCCATCTCCCCCAGAAACAACCGGATGTCATCCCGTTGCGGCCCGATGACGGTACTTCCCCGCATCACTTCTTTTCGGCGGTTTTTTTTCAGTTCCGACCGCAAAATCCCCGCCCATTCATCCGGCCCGGATGATTCAGGCAAAGGAAAAGAAGGGCGGTACTTGATCACCAGCTCATCCGGCTGTTGCGTAATGGCCTGATGAATTTCACACGCCCATCGGGTGAGGGATTTCAAAAATTGTTTTCTTTTTTTCCATAAACGGACGGACAAAGCGGCAAATTGTTCATCCAATACCTCCAATAAAGGGGAATCCTCCTGCTTTTGCCGGGAAAGTTGTTTCAACAAGCTGTTTCTCTGCACGAGCAATTTGTTTAATTGCGACAAATCATGCACATATTGAGGACTCACCTGGCCAATCTCCATATCTAAAAAACGGCGTCGAACCTGCGGGCTTCCTTTGACCAGCGCCAGATCCTCCGGCGCAAAGAGGACAGCAGGAAGCGAGCCGATATACTGACTCAACTTCCTTTGTTCCACCCCGTTCCGACTCACTTTTTTTCCTTTGTCCGATAAACTGATTTCCAGACGCTGGATCTCATTTCCTTTTTTTACTCTGCACTTGAGAAAGGATGCCTTTTGGCCAAAACGGATCAGTTCTTTATGAGTCCGTGTGCGGTGTGATTTGCCAAGCGCAAGGACATAAAGGGATTCGAGGATGTTGGTTTTTCCTTGGGCATTGGGGCCGACAAAAAAATGAAGCTCCTCCGGACAATGCAGATGAAGTTTCTCAATGTTTCGGTACTGTTTCAATTCCAGGGTTTGGACACGCAAAACGAAGATCCTCCCTTACCGGCCCGACACGATCACAGACCCGAACCCGGAGATATCCACTTGATCTTGGGGATAAATTTTTCTTCCCCGTCTCGTTTCCACTTTGCCGTTGACTTTTACCGTTTCCTCTTGCAAAAAGTATTTGGCTTGTCCGCCGCTGTCGATCACATCCAGGCGTTTTAAGAGTTGTCCCAATGTGATGTACGGTGTGTCAATCTTGATGGATTCCAATCCCAGTCCTCCTTTTCGGGCGTCATCCGTGCCGATTTATTCTAACGGGTGCGAACCGGCACGATCAGATGGAGCGAATCATCCCGGTCCGTCGGTTGGATCATAAACGGTGTCATCGCGCCTGTGAATTGAATCCGGATTTCATCGCTTTCAATGGAGCGGAGAGCTTCTATCATGTAACGCGCATTAAAAGAGATGCTCATTTCCGGCCCGTTCACCTTGGCATTCACTTCTTCAGACACACTTCCAATATCTTGGGCGGTGGAGTGAACTTCCACTTTTCCGTCTTTTATAGTCCATTTTATCACATTATCCCGGCCATCCCGACTGATCAGGGATGCACGATCAACGGATTGTAACAATTCCTTGGTGGAGGAAACCAGTTCCGTCTCACCGCGTTCGGGAATCACCCGGTTGGTGTCAGGATAGGTCCCATCCAGCAAACGGGAATAAAACGAGAATTCATCGGTTTTTACCAGAATTTGATTTTCCGCAATCAGGATATCCACATATCCGGAATAATCCCCCAGGGTCTTGGCCAGTTCCGACAAACTTTTGCCCGGGACGATCACATTTTTCAGTGTCACTTCCGGGGAAGCTTCCACTTGAGCCTGTTGTTTGGACAAACGGTGGCTGTCCGTGGCGATGCAGGTCAACACCCCGTTTTCCAGTTGAAACAAAACTCCGGTCAATACGCCCCTTGCTTCTTTGGCGGCCACGGCAAATCCGGTCTGCCGGATCAGGGACTTGAGTGCATCGGCGGAAATACTGAACATCTGGTCTGTGGATAAATACGGCAAGCGCGGATATTCCACCGGATCCAATCCGTTCAGTTGAAATTCCGCCATATCCGATCGGATGGTGGTTTGGAATTGATCATTGGTGATCCATTCCACTTCATCGCCGGGCAATTTGCGGACAAGCTCGCCAAAGATGCGTCCGGGGAGTACGATACTACCTATTTTTTCCACGAATACCTGATCCAAGTCCTCTTTTTTGACGGGAACATGCACCTGAATGGTAATGTCCGAATTGCTTCCGGTCAGAGTGAGCCCATCTTCATCCACAGCAATTTTAATCCCGGTGAGAATGGGGATGGTTGTTTTGGAAGAAACCGCTTTGGATACTTGAGAAACAGCATCAACCAAAGCTGATTTGATGACACGGAACTTCATATCGATCCTCCTTGTTGGTGATAAAACCAAAAATTGTTTTGGGAAAAATCATGACAGGCATGCATAAAACAGGACGCTTGTACATATATATATTTTTTAAAATTGCAGTAGCACTAGTAGTAGGGGTTGTGGATAATGTGGAAAACCTCGTTTGGTCCAGGTATAAAGCGGATTGCCGGCTGTGGAGAAAGTGTGCATAAGCTTGTACACCTTATCCACAGTTTCCACAGGCACCGCTTTTAAGCTTTGCGTTGGAGTTGTTGTTTCAACTGTTTGATCACTTCTTTGACTTGCGGGTCTTCTTCGATCATGCGGCTGATTTTTTCGTGTGCATGAATCACGGTCGTATGATCGCGCCCTCCGAAATCTTCCCCGATTTTCGGCAAAGAGAACTCCGTCATTTCCCGGCACAGGTACATGGCAATCTGTCTCGGAAATGCCACCGACTTGGTTCGCTTTTTACTTTTTAAATCCTCTATGCGGAGCCGGTAATAATCACAGACCGTCTGTTGAATAATATGAATGCTGAACATTCTTGGCTTTGAATCGGGCATGATATCCTTCAGTGCCTCCAGTGCAAGATCGGGAGTGATGGGTTGGTTTAACAGGGCCGAATAAGCCACAACCCGGATCAACGCACCTTCCAGCTCGCGAATGTTTGTATCCACACGATCCGCGATAAATGCAAGGACTTCACTTGGAACATCTAAATTATCAGCTATTGCTTTCTTTCGCAAGATCGCGATCCGCGTTTCCAAATCCGGCGGTTGCACATCAGTGATCAGCCCCCATTCAAAACGCGAGCGCAAACGGTCTTCCAGTGTGGGAATTTCCTTGGGCGGCCGGTCGCTGGAAATGATGATTTGTTTGTTGGCGTCATGCAATGCGTTGAAGGTGTGGAAAAACTCTTCCTGGGTCTGTTCTTTACCCGCCAAAAACTGAATGTCGTCGATCAACAGGATATCCACGGAACGGTATTTGTTCCGGAACTGGATCGTTTTGTTGTCCCGGATCGAATTGATGAATTCATTGGTGAATTTTTCGGATGAGATGTACACCACCCGGCTGGACGGATCATGTTTCAGTACATAATGACCGATGGCATGCATCAAGTGTGTTTTTCCAAGGCCGACGCCGCCATAGATGAACAAAGGGTTGTAAGCTTTGGCCGGCGCTTCGGCCACCGCCAGGGAAGCCGCGTGGGCAAACCGGTTCCCGGAACCGATGACAAACGTGTCAAAAGTGTACCTCGGATTCAGTTGGGAGCCGGGGTCCTTTTCGTCTTCCCCGTTTTCCGCCGCGGGTTGTTGCGGTTCATTTGCCGATTCATGATGGCTTTTTTCCTGGGTTTGGCTGACAAATTTGACGCCGATTTTTGAGCCGCCGGTTACTTCCTTCAAGGTGTCCCGCACCAAATCGGCATAGCGCGATTCCAGCCAGTCCCGGGCAAAATCATTGGGGGCGCAGACAATCAGGATGTCATTTTCCATGTCGATGGCTTCGGTCGCCTTGAGCCAGGTTTCAAAACTGGGCTTGCTGATTTTGTTTTGGATGGAATCCAACGTTTGGGACCATAATTCTTGGATGTGAATCACCCAAAGAACCTCCTTCCTGACAAAAAATTGAACATGACTTATCCACAGTTGAAAGCGGCGATACATCAAAGTCTGTTGCATTTATTCACATTATCCACAGCCTGTGGATACTTTTTTCCACAGGTTGTGGTTAATTGATCTCCCGACTTATCCACAATTGTGGATATTCACTGATCCGCAACATATTTATCCACAGGAAAACAAGAATAGAATATCAAAATATACCAATATTTACAATGAAAAATCGTGAGTTATCCACAATTCACAAAGCGGAAAAAACCTTGTTATCCACAGCCGGGGATTTGTGGATAAATCGTGGATAATTTTGGGATAACGGGTGGATTAAGAAAAAATTATCCACATGTGGATAAACAGGAAGGGATGCAGCCGGATTCTTGACAGTGATTGCCGATGCTGTCTATAATGATAGAGATTGTCCATCGGTTATTCACGGACTTGATTGAAGAAGGGAGGTATCCTGGAACGCGGTCCTCAGCCGGCATATTTGCCGTGGCTGAGTGATGGGAACCAGGTGAGTGAAAATGAAACGCACATTTCAACCAAGTAACCGCAGACGTAAAAACAAGCACGGTTTCCGTGCACGCATGAGCACGAAAAACGGACGTCGTGTTCTTGCAAGACGCAGAAGAAAAGGAAGAAAAGTATTATCTGCTTAATAAATGCCGGCCACGTGTTTTGTGGCCTTTTTTCCTATTTAATTCACTATGAAAGTGTTTAATCTGCTTCTTTTTGTTTTATAATGTGAAGTAAAAAAACGGGGATTTTAGCGAGGAAGGAGATTTTCATTGCAGCGGGAATACCGTCTGAAGAAGAGAAAAGATTTTCGGAGGGTTTTTCAGGCCGGTCAATCTTTTGCCAACCGGCAATTCGTCGTGATCCAATATGGCCGTTCTCCTTCCGGACCGCCGCGTATCGGCATCTCCGTGAGCAAAAAGGTCGGGAATGCCGTGATACGCAACCGGTGTAAACGTTTAATCAAAGAGGTGGCGAGGCATTGGGTTTCCCATTTGAAACCCGGAACCGATTACGTCATCATCGCCCGAAACCCCGTTGCCCAAATGGATTACAAACAGGTGAAATCCAGCCTGTTTCACGTGTTTCGCAAAGGGAAATGTTTTGTTTCGAAGCCTTCGGAATAAGGGAGGGGGAGTGGAATGAAGTGGATTGCCATCGGTCTGATTCAATTTTATCGCTATGTCATCTCACCGCTTAAGCCCCCTGTCTGCCGCTTCGTTCCCACCTGCTCGGAATACGCTTTGATTGCCTTTCGGAGACACGGATTTATTGTCGGGGGATGGTATACATTGATCCGGCTGTTGAAATGCCATCCTTTTCATCCGGGCGGATTTGATGATGTGCCAGAAAAAAAAGAAACCGCAAACAAATGGATTCAGAGACTGAAGAGAAGATGAGGAGGAGTTTTCCTTGCAAAAACGGAGGCGCGGGATTGCTGTACTCTTGCTGATGATTATGGCTGTCACCATCCTTTCGGGGTGTGCCCCCGATCAAAACCGGTACAAGATCGATTACAACCATCCCAGCTTTTTTCAACAGATCTTGGTTATCCCGATGGTCAAATTGCTGGACATCTTTAAAGATGTTTTGGGAAATTACGGATTGTCGATTCTGGTGCTGACCTTTTTGGTCCGTCTGATTGTTTTTCCGCTTACCTGGAAACAGCAACAAAGCACCCAGCGGATGCAGGAAATTCAGCCGGAAATGATGAAGATCCGCAAAAAATACGAAAAAAATCCGCAAAAAATGCAAGAAGAAACCATGAAGCTGTTCCAAAAGCACAACATCAATCCGATGGCCGGATGTTTGCCTTTATTGATCCAGATTCCCGTATTGTTCGCTTTTTACCAGGCGATCATGGGGAATGAGCATATTAAAGAATCCAGTTTCCTGTACCTGCAATTGGGAAGTCCGGATCCTTACTTCATCCTGCCTTTGATTGCGGCGTTTACCACGTACTTGCAGTTTATCGTCACCGGAGCGCAAAGCAATCCGCAAATGAAAGTGATGGTCTGGATTATGCCGGTCATGATCTTTTTCCTGGCCTATCAGTTCCCGTCTGCGCTTTCTTTGTACTGGGTATACGGAAACATCTTCACCATTGCCCAATCGCTCATTTTGCAGAAACTCAATAAAAAAGAAGTAAAGGGTGCAACTCGTTGAGCAAACGGATAGAGCGGGCCCGGTCCGTTGAATTGGCGATTGAAAAAGCATGTGAAGCGTTACAGGTGTCACCCGATGAGATCGGGTATGAAGTGATCCAACCACCCAAAAAAGGGTTCCTCGGTCTATTCGGGAGACGGGATGCCATCGTGGAAGTCACCGTCATCCGGAAGGAAACTCCCGGGGAATACGCCTGTCAGTTTTTGAAGGGGATTGTGGAGCGGATCGGTTGGCCGTGCCAAGTCGAAATGAAAGAAGAGCCGGCGGAGATTTCCTTTGTGTTGAAAGGAGAGGACTTGTCTCTTCTGATCGGAAAACACGGCCAGACGTTAAATGCGATTCAAACATTGGTGCAAACCGTTGTCTGGCGGAAATACAACAACGGCATTCGCGTGACGGTGGATGCGGGCGATTACCGCCGTCGCCGGGAGGAGTCGTTAAAGCACCTGGCGGCGAAAATGATGGAAAAAGTCCGTGCAACGAACAAAGAGGTGACCTTGCATCCGATGCCCACAAGCGAACGGAAAATGATCCATCGCTTTATACAGCGGGAAAAAGATTTGACCACATACAGTGTCGGAAAAGAACCCCGGCGCTCTGTGGTGATTGCTTTGAGAAAAGATCCATAGCAGACGGAGCCCGTAAACTCCCCGTTCAGGGGGGTTTTTTGTTTCGGCGATTTTTTTGATTGAATGAATCGGATTATGCTAAGATTAAGTATTAGGAATCATGTTGGAGTGTGAAAAAATGGAGACCGATACCATTGCAGCGATTTCCACCCCCGTGGGGGAAGGAGGCATTGCGGTGATCCGTGTCAGCGGACCCGATGCCATTTCGATTGCAGATCAGATATATCAAGGAAAAAAATCTCTGGACAAGGTGCCTTCGCATACCGTCCATTACGGATATATCGTGGATCCGGAAGCGGGAGAGCGGGTCGATGAGGTGCTGGTGACCGTGATGCGCGCACCACGCACATTCACCCGGGAAGATGTGGTTGAAATCAGTTGTCATGGCGGGATGATTCCCGTTCAAAAGACGTTGGAAATCCTGTTGGATCACGGGGCAAGATTGGCGGAGCCTGGCGAGTTTACCAAACGGGCTTTTTTAAATGGCCGGATTGATTTGTCCCAAGCCGAAGCCGTCATGGATTTGATCCGCGCCAAAACGGACCGGGCCGCAAAAGTGGCTCTGTCCCAACATGACGGAAAACTTTCCCGGATGATTCAACGCCTGAGAAGCGAAATCCTGGAAACCCTGGCCCATCTTGCGGTCAATGTGGATTATCCGGAGTATGATGCCGAAGAGATGACGGCCGGATTTTTGCGTGAGCGCTGTGTTTACATTTCCGGTGAAATTGAAAGGTTACTTCAAACCGCCCGCCAGGGGAAAATTTACCGGGAGGGAATCAAAACGGCAATCGTGGGGCGTCCCAATGTCGGCAAGTCATCGCTGATGAATGCATTGACCCATGAAAACAAGGCCATTGTGACCGACATCCCGGGAACCACACGGGATGTGATTGAGGAATTTGTCAATGTGCGGGGGATTCCCCTCAAACTGTTGGATACGGCCGGAATCCGCGAGACCGAGGATGTGGTGGAACGGATCGGGGTGGAGCGTTCCCGCCAGGCATTGAAACAGGCGGATTTGGTGTTGCTTTTGTTAAATTACGCCGAGCCCCTCACCCCGTTGGACCGGGAACTGCTTTCGCTGATTAAGGAGCACAGTTCGATCATCATTGTGAACAAAACGGATCTGCCCCGGCAAATCGATATGGATGAAGTGAAGCGTTTGGCCGGCGACGTTCCGGTTATTTCCGCTTCCGTCAAAGAGGATCGGGGAATGGAGGATTTGGAAGAAGCCATCACCCGGCTGTTTGAGTTGGGGAAAGTGGAACTTGCCGATGCCACGTATGTCAGCAATTCCCGGCATATCCACTTGCTTCGCAGAGCTTTGGCAAGTGTGAAAGACGTGGTGGAAGGGATCGATTCGGGGGTTCCCTTGGATATGGTGGAGATTGATTTGAAAAATGCTTGGGAATCGTTGGGCGAGGTCATTGGGGACTCCGTCTCCGAAGATTTGATCGACCAGATTTTTTCGCAATTTTGCTTGGGCAAATAAAGAGAGGTGAACAGGATGAGGGATGCATCCCAATCCCAAAAATTTGACGTGATTGTGATCGGTGCCGGTCATGCCGGATGCGAAGCCGCCTTGGCCGCGGCCCGGATGGGTTGTTCCACGCTGCTGTTGACCCTGAGTCTGGATACCATTGCTTACATGCCGTGTAATCCATCGATCGGAGGACCGGCCAAAGGCCATGTGGTGCGTGAGATTGATGCGCTGGGTGGGGAAATGGGAAGAAACATTGACAAAACCCATATCCAGATGCGGATGTTGAATACGGGGAAAGGACCGGCCGTTTATGCGTTAAGGGCGCAAGCCGACAAAGTGCTGTATCAGCAAGAGATGAAGAAAACCCTGGAATCAACACCCAATCTCTGTTTGCAGCAAGGAATGGTGGAAAAGCTGATTGTGGAAGACGGCGTGTGCAAAGGCGTCATCACCCGGACCGGAACGCACTATCTGTCTGAAACGGTGATTTTGACGACCGGAACTTATTTGCGCGGCAAAATCATCATCGGGGATATCAGTTATGAAAGCGGCCCGAATAACCAACAGCCTTCCATCCAACTGGCTTATCATTTGAAAGAACTCGGTTTTGAAATGGTCCGGTTTAAAACAGGCACCCCGCCCCGGGTGAACAAAAGATCCATTGACACCAGTCAAATGACCATTCAGCCGGGAGATGAGGAACCACGGGCTTTTTCCTATGAAACGACGGAATACATCACTGATCAATTGCCTTGCTGGTTGACGTACACCAATGAAGAGACGCACCGTTACATCCGGGACAATTTGCACCGCGCCCCCATGTATTCCGGGATGATTGAAGGGCGGGGACCCCGTTATTGTCCGTCGATTGAAGACAAGATCGTCCGGTTCGCCGACAAAGGGCGGCACCAGATCTTTATCGAACCGGAGGGACGGGACACGGAGGAAATGTATGTCCAAGGTCTGTCCACCAGCTTGCCGGAAGATGTCCAGTTAAAAGTGCTCCACACCATCAAAGGGCTGGAAAAAGCGGAAATGCTCCGCACCGGCTATGCCATCGAATACGATGCCATCGTTCCGACGCAACTATGGCCTTCGCTGGAGACCAAATTGGTGAAAAACTTGTTTACCGCGGGACAGTTGAACGGAACTTCCGGTTATGAAGAGGCTGCGGCACAAGGCATCATGGCCGGAATCAATGCCGCCCGTAAAGTGCAAGGCAAAGAACCCGTGATTTTGGACCGTTCGCAAGCTTACATCGGCGTGTTGATTGATGACTTGGTCACCAAAGGGACCAATGAACCGTACCGTCTGTTGACATCACGGGCGGAATACCGCTTGTTGCTCCGTCATGACAATGCGGACCTTCGTTTGACGGAATTGGGCTATGAAATCGGGTTGATTCCGGAAGAGCGTTATCAGCGGTTTGTCAAAAAGAAAGAATTGATCCAAAAGGAAATTCAACGCTTAAGGGAAACCAAAGTCCGGCCGAAGCCTGAAGTCCAAGCGATCTTGAAGGAAATGGGAACCTCGGAGATCAACAATGCGGTGGAACTGGCGAACTTAATCAAACGTCCCGAATTGGGATACAAAGAAATTGCCAGCATGTCCCCGCCGCCTGAGCCGCTCCCGGCGGATGTCATGGAGCAAGTGGAAATCCAATTGAAATATGAAGGTTATATCAAAAAAGCGCTCCAGCAAGTTGAAAAAATGCGCCGGATGGAAGAAAAACGGATTCCCGATTGGGTGGATTATGATAAAATCTCGGGAATTTCTTCGGAAGCCCGGGAAAAATTAAAAGAAGTACAGCCGGTTTCTTTGGGCCAGGCTTCGCGGATTTCCGGGGTGAACCCTGCGGACATATCCATTTTGATGGTGCATATTGAGCAAGGCGGAAAAGCTTATGCCATATCGGAAAATCAAGCCTGACAATCTTGTCAGGCTTTTTTAAAGGAGGTTTCAGGGGATGCATTGGGGGAGTTGGTTGCAACAAGAGACAGCGGAATGGGACATTCATCTGTCCCATGAACAGCTCCGGCAGTTCCACCGGTATTATGAGCTCCTGGTGGAAAAAAACAAAGTGATGAATTTAACGGCAATCACGGAAGAAAAGGAAGTCTACATCAAGCATTTTTATGACTCATTAACCTTGGCCCGCGTCATTCCGTTGAATCGGGTCCGGTCCGTGATCGATGTGGGGACCGGTGCCGGATTCCCGGGATTGGCATTAAAGATTGCTTTTCCCCATTTGCGGGTGGTTTTGTTGGATTCGCTGAAAAAACGGGTCAACTTCTTAAACGAAGTGGTGGAGGAATTGGGATTGACCCGGGTGGAATGCATCCATGGACGGGCCGAAGAGTTTGGGAAGAAAAAAGGATACCGGCAAAATTTTGATCTGGCCACGGCGCGTGCGGTCGCCCGGTTGAATGTCCTGGCGGAATATTGCCTGCCGTTTGTCAAAGTGGGGGGACATTTCATCGCCATGAAAGGACCGGATGTGAAAGAGGAAATGGAAGAAGCGGGCAAGGCTTTGCACACCCTCGGGAAAACGACGCTGGAAGTGAAGCAGTTCCGCTTGCCGGAAGAGATGGGGACGCGCAGTTTGTTGTGGATGAAAAAGCGGGATCACACGCCCAAAGCTTATCCGCGGAAAGCAGGGACCCCGGCCAAGCAACCATTGGTTTAAAAATCCCGTTTCATAGATAAAAAGAAAGCCGAATGCTCTTGGAGTCAGGGAGTGATTCGGCTTCTTTGATTAACCCATATTATTGATTAAATTGTGCAATCCACGCAAAGCGATTTTTCTCTTTTCGATTTTATCGATTTCTTGGCGTTTCCGGCTGTTTTGGGAATAAGGGGTCATGATTTCTTCCCACGAACTGTAGCCGCCGTAAGCATCTTCAAATTCAATGTCATCCCGTTTCAAACTGGATGCAGACTCGTTGCTTTCATTGGTCTGAAAAGCGGAAAACGGTTGTTGCGCCTCGATCTTTTCTTCATTCCCGAAGGATTGGACACCGGATGATCCGTCGGGAAAGATGGGGTTTTTTTCATGGACGGCGGGTTCTCCCGAAAACAGCATGGACTGGTTTTCTTGTTGTTGATGATTTTCCGTCAATGATTGGTTTGTTTTTTCCGCAAGCGCTCCCCGCTTTTTTTGCAATCGGCTTCGCTTTCCCTGGCGGACCCGGCGGCGCGGTGAAAAAGGCTCGAACGGGACGAGTTCGTTGGACGGGTTGTCTTTGTTTTGTTCATTTGGTTTGTAATAATCCGATGGGAGGTTTTTGTCGGACTCCGCTTGGAATCCGTTCGAATAAAAATCAGGGAACGAGTCAGAAGAAAACGGGTTGTCCGAAGGCCCGTACGTTGCCGGCGAAAAAGAGGAACGGTCTGTTTGCATCGGCGATTCCTCGTCATCTTGGTTGAATGAATGGATCCACTGATTGTTAGTCCGTTTTTTGCGAAGTTTTTGTTCCCGTTCCAGATACATTTCTTCTTGTTTTTCCTGATCTTCGTCGATAAAAGGCGGATTCCAGGGATCTTCCATGTGATTGCTTGATTCTTCCTCTTCCCCCAACTGAACCCGTTCCAAGTGGTAAACCGGATAGTCATCCCCTGTTTCCGGGGTTTCTTGGAAATTTAACTTTTGTTTACGGCGCAACGTCTTTTTGCGTAAAGGGCCGCGATTGGTGAAAAAAGAATAGTGGGGAGGCGCATATTCGACTTTTTGAGCTTCGATGATTTCCATGTCTTTGGCGCTGGAACTTTGGTCGGCCTGAGACGATTCATCATAAAAAGAGTCGGTCTGATAAGAAAAATTTTCAGCCGGTTTGCTTTGGAAAGTATATGTGTTGGTTTCAAGCTGATTGGTATGTAACGTTTGCTTTTGTACAAAGATTTCCCCGTTTCCATGCGTTTCTGTTTGTGAGGAGGGGTTGCTTGATCCGGTGGATTGCCCGACGGCTTGTTGGCTGATCAACGTTGCCACCATCTCGGGTTTCAATTCGATATACAGTGCGTTTTTCCCCTTTTCTTTGAGTGCATCGGCAGCCGCTTTTCCCGAATTGCCCGTACCGATAAGAATGCAATCGAATTGGGATTCAAATTGTGACATCTACTCCGCCCTCCTTAAAGTCGCCTGATCCCTTCCAACCTTCTTTCTCAATTATTATCTCTTTTTTCAGCGACAATCTCTATAATTATTTTTGTTTATTTGACAAATTTCCTCAATGGAAAGCCCATGAAAAGTTTTCCCCCAAGGATTTCCTTGGGGGGTGAATCGTTTTTTTATTTTTTCCCGGATTTCCGATCTTTCTTTTGCTGGTTGTCCCCGAATTTATCAGGAACGTTGAACTCTTGATGAATGGAGGCTGCTGCTTCCATCATTTCTTTGGATGATGCGGTGCGCGCTTTGGATTGGGCAAATTTGCACAAACCGAAGCCGTTGGCAAATTGGGCTTCAATTCCATAGTCTTCGGAGAAGATCAGTTTATCGCCAAAGCGTTCCCGGTAAAATGGTTTGAACGGAATCGAAGCGCCGCCGGTGAGGATGATATAAGTGATGTCGTCACCATAGTCCAGACGGTGCCAGACTTCATCCACCAAAGCTTCGCCCACTTCCTTGATCGATTCCTGAACGATGGCGCTGACATCATAAGATTTTCCTTTAAAGCTGATTTCGCCGGAACGGACGATCCGGGGCAGGCTCCATAACGGATACTCTTTTCCGTTTCCGTCTTTATCCGCGTTCCGGGTGAATTCGAGCAAGCGTTTCGCCAGGTTTTGATATACGCCCAACATGGCATGGCGGGAGGTGAAGCTTTGGCGTTTGATAATCGTTTCCCCGTGCAGGGTTTCGATGTCCGAAGTACCAAAGCCCAAGTCGTTGATGCTCACTTTTTGGATAAACAAGTCTTCATTGAGCAGTTTTCCTTCGCGGTCCAAGGCGATATGGAACAAGGTTGCCATGGGTTGGCTGATGACGAAAAGATTTTCTTGTTTGATTTCAAACTCGATTTTGCGCCAGGGCAAGTTTCCTTGTTTCACTTCAAAACTGTGTTTCCCGATCAGCCGGCGTTTCAATTCATCTTTGTAATCGATGTAGTTGTCCGTCGGCAAAGCGACCGCGACCACCGGTTCCGTGGATCCTTGCAGCATGAGGCCGGTGCTGACACGGAACATGATCAGGTATTCTTGTTCCCGGAACCAGGTCGGGCTGAAGAGCCGGCGTTTGTGTGAATCAAAAAGTTCGTCATCCCCGGCTTGCTCGATGGCCAACTTTCCGCAGAACCATTCTTGATCCCCTTCATGATCCCGGTACATGATGTTATGGGGATCGTTGTTATAGGTGATTTCCCCCACACGGTTTGGCACAACCATGTTCCGGATGAACATTTTATAAAACTTTCCATTCGCCCGGGTCACTACTTTGGTACCATAGTATCCTTGGTCATTTCCTATGTATACAGGTACGCTCATTTTTGAAATATCCTCCTCAAGTGATGAAATCCCCTTCTTCCCACGATTCTATCAATTGTGAAGGTAAAGGGTCAACAGAATAAAGTGAATCTTCACCAGCTTATAACGGGTTTTTTAGATTTGTAAATTCTTTTATATCGAAAGGCAGGGGGAGAAGGTTTGCGTCGATGTATCAGACTTTTCTTTCCACGATAAAGTTTCCGGATTCTCCCCTGTTTTTTAACCAAATGGTGAAAGGAACGGGTTTGGCATGATAAACTTTCCTCTCATATCATACAACGAAACCGGTCATGTTCCACGTGGAACATGTGAATCTTTTTCTATAATGTTTCGGGAAAGAAGGGGGTTGAACGATCAAAGCGAAAAGGTATATTAGGTGATTCCGTGACCTGAGTTGACCGTAAGGTGGTGTCTGTGTTCATGAGACAGTCTTTCACGAGATTATTCGGTCTGAAAGAGAAAGAGCAAGAACAAGAACAAGAGGTTCATCCCGATCAAGTCATGCAGATTCCCGTGGACGAAATTGAACCCAGTCCCTATCAACCCCGCACGATTTTTGATGAGGAACGAATTGATGAATTATGCCAAACCATCCGTATGCACGGGATTATTCAGCCCGTCGTGGTGCGCCGCACCGAACGCTGTTATGAGTTGGTTGCAGGTGAGCGCAGATTGCGTGCGGTAAAAAAATTGGGGCTGAAACGGATTCCTGCAGTGATTCGGGAAATGGATGATCATCAGGCGGCGGCGGCATCCCTCATTGAAAATTTGCAGCGCGAGGAATTGACGGCCATTGAAGAAGCGCATGCTTATCAACGGTTGATGGAGATTCATCAATTGACACAGGAAGGCCTCGCGCAAAAGTTGGGAAAAGGGCAGTCCACCATCGCCAACAAATTGAGGCTTTTGCAGCTGCCGGCCGAGGTGCAGGAAGCATTGCAGAAGCGGATGATCACCGAACGTCATGCACGGGCGCTCCTTCCGTTAAAAGAGGGGTTTTTGCAAAAACAAGTACTGGAAGAGATTTTGGCCAAAGGTTGGAATGTAAAGCAGACGGAAGAACGGGTCAAAAAGCTTCTGGTCAAGGAAACCAAGAAACAGCAGGCCAAACGCAAGTCGGTCACGCGTGATTTTCGCATTGCCATGAACACCATCCGCCAATCGGTGGATCTGGTGAAGAAAACGGGCATGGATGTCATGGTGGATGAACGGGAACATGAACATTTCGTTGAAGTGGTCATCCGCCTTCCCAAATGACGGGAAACGGATCTTCTTCCTGTTATGATGAATTTGATTTTATCTTTTTTTCTTTCTTTTTTATCATTAAAATAAGAGAAGAAACGGATGGGGCTGTGAGGCAATGATTCGCCTCATTTTCTTTTCGTACATAGGCTGGTTCGGCGGTGTGGTTCGGAAAACTAAAAGTCCGAAAATGAGGTGGGAGAATGGGCAAAGTAATTGCAATTGCAAACCAAAAGGGGGGCGTTGGGAAAACGACAACCTCGGTCAACCTGGCGGCAAGCCTCGCGGCGATGGGGAAACGGGTTTTGCTGGTGGATATTGATCCGCAAGGGAATTCGACCAGCGGGCTCGGGATCAACAAAGCGGACGTGAAGCAGTGTGTGTATGACGTTTTGGTGGATGAAGTTCCGGCAGAAAACGTGGTTTTGCCCACTGAGGTTGAGAATTTATCGATTATTCCCGCAACCATTCAGTTGGCAGGGGTTGAAATTGAACTGTCTCAGGCCATCTCACGGGAATTGCGGTTAAAAAGGGCGTTGAAAAATGCGACCCAACATTATGATTACATTTTTATCGATTGTCCTCCGTCGTTGGGGATCATTACGCTGAATGCGTTAACGGCTGCCAAGTCTGTTCTGATTCCCATCCAATGCGAGTTTTATGCTTTGGAAGGATTGGGACAACTGTTAAATACGATTCGCATTGTCCAAAAACATTTGAACAAGGGCTTGGAAATTGAAGGTGTGTTGCTGACCATGTTTGACGGGCGCACCAATCTGTCCGTCCAAGTGATGGAAGAAGTGAAAAAGTATTTCCAACAAAAAGTTTATGAAACGGTGATTCCGCGGAATGTCCGGCTGAGTGAGGCTCCCAGCCATGGCAAGCCGATCACGATTTATGATGCCCGCTCCCGGGGAGCGGAATGTTATAATCAATTGGCCAGAGAAGTGGTGATGAATAATGAGCAACTCTAAAGGTTTGGGACGGGGATTGGGGGCGTTGTTTCAACCGATTGATGTGGAAGACGGGGATGAAACCGTTCATGAAGCGGAGATCTCCGAGTTGCGAGCCAACCCTTATCAGCCCCGGAAAGAGTTTGATCCCGACTCGTTGCAGGAATTGGCAGAGTCCATCAAACAACACGGGGTTGTCCAACCGTTAATCGTAAGGAAAAGCATTCGCGGATATGAAATTGTGGCGGGAGAGCGTCGTTTCCGGGCCGCCCAGGAAGCCGGACTGGAACGGGTTCCGGTGGTGGTGCGCGATTTCACCGATGAACAGATGATGGAAATCGCTTTGGTGGAAAATGTTCAGCGGGAGGACTTGAATCCCATTGAAATGGCGCGTGCCTATCAAAAATTGATGGAGCATTTATCCATCACGCAGGAAGAGTTGGCGGCGCGGGTGGGCAAAAGCCGGCCTCATGTTGCAAATTTCCTTCGTTTGCTTCAACTGCCGCCGGAAATTCAAGAGGATGTTTCACGTGGAACATTGTCCATGGGACATGCCCGGGCTTTATTGGGAATCAAAGACCGTGATTTGATGAAGAAACTGGCGGAAAAAGTAAAAAAAGAAAAGCCCAGTGTCCGCCAATTGGAGGAATGGGTGCAACAATTGAATCAATCCGTTCCGAAAAAGGAAAAGAAAAAGAAGAAAGCAGCAGATCCTTTCATCAAGCATTATGAAAACATGTTACAGCAAGTGTTCAGCACGCCGGTGCGCATTAAACACGGTAAGAAAAAAGGGAAAATTGAAATCGAATATTATTCCGAACGGGAACTGGAACGTTTGATTGAAATGTTAAACCGGGATCAGGTGATGACGGATTAACAGTCAAAGGAGAAACGAACCATGATTTATTTTGACAATGCGGCTTCCAGCTGGCCGAAACCTCCGGAAGTGGCGGAAGCTGTGCAACAAGCGATTATGCATGCAGGAGCCAATCCCGGGCGCGGCGGGCATCAACTGGCCCGGAAAGCGGAAGACATCATTGAAGGGACGCGCGGGAGATTGGCTGAATTGCTGGGCGTTCATGATCCACAGCATCTGCTGTTTTGTTTCAATACCACCCATGCCATCAATCAGGCGTTGAAGGGATTATTGAAAGAAGGGGACCATTTGGTGATCACGGGTTGGGAGCATAATGCCGTGGCACGCCCCGCCTTTTGGTTGCAGGATCATCACGGGATCGGTGTGAGTGTGGTGGATGTGGATGCCGGTGGTGATTGGGTTTCGGCAATCAAAAAAGAGATTCGTCCGAATACCCGCTTGTTGGTGACCATCCATGGATCCAATGTAACGGGAGAATGCCTGCCGGTGTTGGAAATCGGGGAGTTCGCCCGTGAACAGGGGATTTATTATCTGGTGGATGCAGCCCAAACCGCCGGTTTGTTTCCGTACCAACTGGATCAAATGCCCATTGACATGCTGGCATTTCCCGGACACAAAAGCTTATTGGGACCGCAAGGAACGGGAGGCTTGTATGTGGCCCCGAATGTTCCGCTAACCCCTTGGATGCAAGGGGGAACCGGGACGAAATCGGAAGAGATGGATCAGCCGCAAATCCGTCCGACGGGTTTTGAAAGCGGCACTCCCAATACTCCCGGAATTGCGGGATTGGGCAAAGGGGTGGAATTTTTATTAAAAACCGGTGTCGGGGAGGTCTGTGAGCATGAACAAGCTTTGACCCGGCAGCTTTGGGAAGGATTGAGGGAGATCGACGGGGTGGAATTGGTGACGGATGCCCCGCCTGCTTTGCCTGTGATTTCATTTAATATCCAGGGTGTGGACAGCAATGAAGTGGCCATGATCTTGGATCAGCATTATCAAATGGCGGTGCGTGCCGGTTTTCATTGTGCGGCATTGAAACATCGCGGTTTGAAGACGGAAACAGGAACGGTACGGGTGAGTCCGGGGTATTTCAACACCAAGGATGAAGTGGATCAACTGCTTGCAGCGGTGCGGGAAATCAGCAAGGCATATTCCCTGTAAGCCTCCAAAGGTTTGCCGTTTCGACGCGGGAGTTTGCCGGCTGACCCGGGACCGGTCTTTCCCATGCGTCGTGCGCCGAAAAAGGCGCCTTTTTTCATGGCTGCAGATATACAGGTTTTTCTTCTGACAGCTTGCACACGGCTTGTCTGATGGATGAGGAAATCAGCTCGGCCATTTTCATGACCAGGTTCAGCCTCGTGTTCTGCAGGACAAAGTATTCCATAAATCCTGCCACGTTGACGATGCCGGTGATATGAATCTGGCCCACTTCCGGCAATTTTTTATGGACGCCGGCCCCGGGCTTCACAGGACCTGGCCCCGCTTGAATCCAACCCACATTTTTCATTTGTCCGAGACATGCATCGACGCCGATGATCAGTGCATGAGGGTGAGAGTCTTTAATCTTTGAAAGGGTTTGTTTCAAATTGAGTGCATGAACAGGCGCATCCAGTGTCCCGTACACCGAAAGCGAATCGGGAAGATCTTTCTCCAAAAGGGAGCCGACCAGCGGTCCCAACGCATCCCCCGTGGAACGATCCGTCCCGATGGAGACACAGACGACTTCCTCAAACGGGGAAAAAGCAGACATTAATTTTTGCAATTGATTTGAAAATTGATGTGGAGCATAAGGGTCATTGTATTCCACCCGAAAGAGGCCGGGGGGTTTTACGCGGAACCGGGGAGGCATCGTTTCTCGCATTCAGGGGATCCCTTCCTTTACTCTGAAATCTCAAATTCAGTATACGGCTGGAGAGGAGAAAATATACATACCGCCGAGTTCTGCAGGCGTAAAAGAAGGCGCTTCTTTCAAAATGAAATATAAATAGATTCAAAGAAAAAGAAGAATGGGTTGTTGCAAGCTAAACTTTCGTTTGCCGGTTCAGCGGCCGGATCATGTGGGAGCCGGTTCCGGAAAACCGGCCTGGTGAAAAGAGGCGGGAGACATCCGGAATGTCCGGTTGAATTTTAACGGGGCTCTTTCTATAATGAAGCAATAAAATAAGTAAAGAGAGTGATCCCGATTGCAGAGGAAGGAATTTGGCTTAGGGGACATTGTGGAAATGAAAAAACCTCATCCATGCGGAACGAATGCCTGGAAAGTGATTCGCATGGGCGCAGATATCCGGATGAAATGCACCGGTTGTGACCATAGTGTCTTGCTGCCGCGCAGCCGGTTTGAAAGAAGAATGAAGCGGGTTTTGGTTTCGGCAAAAGACCCGGAATAAGAGAACTTCCCTCCCTGAATCAGCCCGGGAGGGAGGTTCTCTTTTTGCGGATGGAAGAGACCTCCCGTTTTACGCTATAATGGACGAGGATTGACGGGGCATAAAATCCGGTGCGAAAAACCATTTCATAAATAGCAAGGAGGAGCCGATGTGGCGTTAGCAACAGGAATCGTCGGACTTCCCAATGTGGGGAAATCCACTTTATTTAATGCCATCACCCAAGCAGGGGCTGAATCAGCCAACTACCCGTTTTGCACCATTGACCCGAATGTGGGCGTGGTTGATGTTCCGGACGAACGACTGGAGAAAATTGCAGAGATTGTGGGTCCGCAAAAAGTGATCCCCACCTCCTTCCAATTTGTTGACATTGCCGGGTTGGTCAAAGGAGCCAGCCGCGGGGAGGGGTTGGGAAACAAGTTTTTGTCCCACATCCGCGAGGTGGATGCGATCATCCACGTGGTTCGTTGTTTTGAAAATGAAAACATCACGCATGTTGCGGGAAAAGTAGATCCGGCCGGTGACATTGAGACGATCAATCTGGAGCTGGTGTTGGCGGATCTGGAAACCGTGGAAAAGCGGCTGGACCGGGTGGCGCGCATCAAGAAAAGTGGCGATAAAGAAGCGATTTTGGAATTTGACATCCTGACGCGTTTAAAAGAGGCGTTGGCAGAGGGAAAACCGGCCCGCACGGTGGAATTGGACGCGGATGAGAAAAAAATGATCAAAAGCTTAAACCTGCTGACCATGAAAAATATGCTGTATGCAGCCAATGTGAACGAGTCGGATATTGCCGATCCGGAGAACAACGAATATGTCCGGGTGGTCCGAGAGATTGCAGCCGCCGAAGGGGCTGAAGTGGTTCCGATCAGTGCGCAGGTGGAAGCGGAAATCGCCGAGTTGGATCAAGAGGAGCGGCAATTATTCCTGGAAGAGCTGGGGCTCCGTTCTTCCGGAATGGACCGGTTGATTGCGGCGGCCTACCGCCTGTTGGGATTGATGACCTACTTTACGGCAGGGGAAAAAGAAGTGCGTGCCTGGACCATCCGCAAAGGAACGAAAGCGCCGCAAGCCGCCGGGGTGATCCACTCCGATTTCGAGCGCGGGTTTATTCGTGCGGAGGTTTTGTCCTATGAGGATTTGATTCGCTCCGGGTCCCTGGCCAATGCCCGGGAGAAAGGGTTGCTCCGGTTGGAAGGAAAAGATTATATCGTCCAGGACGGCGACATTATCACGTTCCGTTTTAATGTTTGAGGGTGAGAAAACCGGAACGGGCAAAAATTTCAATGCCGGATGCGCATCCCCCTTATTGATTTATGACGGTGGCTTTGTTAGAATTAAATACCGTATTGTACATGGGCGATGATACGCTCCTTGCTCTGCCGAGGAAGGCAGGGCCGAAAGTCCAGAAGGAGGTGGAAAGAGATGCAACACAGCTATGAAATGATGTATATTGTTCGTCCGGATGTGGATGAAGAAACATTGCAAGCAACCCGTGAAAAAGTGGCGCAAACCATCAAAGCAAACAAAGGTGAAATCACGGATACCGATGACATGGGAAAACGCCGCTTTGCTTACGAGATCAATCACTATCGCGAAGGTTATTACACCGTTGTGAACTTCCAGGCGGATGCCGAAGTGATTGACGAGCTTGATTACACGATCCGGATCAATGACAACATTTTGCGTCATTTGATCATCAATGTGGATGAGAAAAAATAATTGAAACGTTGGAATAGATTCAAAGGCTGATCACGGGAAAGGGAGAGGTTTGTCATGATAAATCGGGTCATCCTGGTCGGGCGTTTGACGCGGGATCCGGAGCTTCGTTACACTCCGAGCGGTGTCGCCGTGGTGCGGTTCAATGTTGCGGTGAACCGGAACTACTTGAATCAGCGCGGCGAACGTGAAGCGGATTTTATCAATATTGTCGCTTGGCGGAATTTGGCGGAAAACTGTGCCAACTATTTGCGGAAAGGTTCGTTGGTAGGGATTGACGGACGTTTGCAAACCGGAAAATATGAGAACCAGGAAGGACGGACGGTCTATACGACCGATGTCGTCGCGGAAGATGTCCGGTTCTTGGAGCCGCGCAACCGGAATGCGGAATCCGGCGGTGCTTTTGGAGCTTCTGACAACAGTCGGAACGGAAACAGTTACAGCCAGAACACGCCGTTGGATGACCCCTTTGCCGATGACGGACAACCGATTGATATCTCTGACGATGATCTTCCTTTCTGAGAACAAAAACGGTTTAAGGGAGGAGGGATGGTCTCATGGCACGCCGTCGTGGGAATAAGCGCCGTAAAGTCTGCTACTTTACAGCGAACAAAATCGAATACATCGATTACAAAGATGTTGATTTGCTGCGCAAGTTCATCAGCGAACGCGGCAAAATCTTGCCCCGTCGTGTAACGGGAACCAGTTCCAAATATCAACGCCAGTTGACACGTGCAATCAAACGTGCGCGTCAAATGGCTCTGTTGCCATATACCAATGATTGATCGAAAGCAGGGGTGGATGACGCCCCTGTTTTTCATATAAAAAGCAGGAAAACGCGAATCATCTGTGGAAACTTCTCCTAAATATGTTGGATTTTGGAGGAGTGCAACCAATGAGTCGGCCTGAGCGGGGGTTACAATTCGCAAAGAGCATAAAGATTGTGGATTGGTTGAAGACAGAAATCTTGGATCAAATTGCCGTTTTGTTCCGGGCAATTTATTCAGCCAATCAGCATTTGATGATAGACAGTTTGTCCAGCTTGGTGATTTCGGTGTATGTTTTGGCACGGAGAATGGGTTTTTCTTTCAGCGAATTGGATCAGTCGGTTTCGCAAAAGTTGCGTGAACATGCCCGGGAAGGGCACCAGCTGGAGAAATGGTATGGTGATTTGTCAAAATTGGACGAGTATCTGAACAAGAGGTGACGGATATTTGCCGCACATGGACAAAGGTTGGATAAAAGACAGCTTCCTGTACACAGGGCTGTTTCTCTTCTTGCTGGCCTCCATTCACATTCCTTTTATCCAATGGCTTGCATTGTGGATCATTCCTTTTCCTTTTTTTATGTTGCGCGTGAAACAGCCGGTCAGTGCAATGGTTGTTCCGCTGCTAAGCCTCCTCATCATGTTTTTCACCGGTGTTCCGCTTTGGTACATCCTGCTCGGCGTTTCGGCCGGGTGTGTCGGCGTGGTGATGGGAAATTTATATGCCCAAACCAAGATGACCGGAACCGATGTGGTACTGGGGGGATTGGTCAGCGGATTGATCGTCTCCGTCTTGACCATGAGTGTGATGCAATGGGCCTTCGGGTTCTTTGACCGGTTGAATGCCCTGTGGCTGAATGAATGGAATCAGGCCCAAAAAATTTTGCAAGAGTCAGGAGTGTCGGTGCCCGGGGAAATCATCCCGCCGGTGGAAACGTTTGTGCTCATCTTTTTGTTGATGGCTTTGTTGCCCATGGTATTGATAACGTTTGCGGCCGCCAAAAGACGGCTTGTCGCTAAAGGATATGAAAGCAAATCGCTTCCTCCGTTTTATGAGTGGCGTTTGCCGAAAGTATTCTTTTATTTTTTTGTCATCGTGTTGCTGTTGCAGTGGCTTTTGATCTCGGAGGAGTACGGGCAAAATTTCCGGTGGATCATCAGCGCCCTCTTGATTTTGCATGTCTTGTTTTTTATCCAGGGCTTGTCATTGATCGCGTTTTTACTGAAACAGAAACGAAGAAGCATGGTGTGGATGGCACCGGCCGTTTTGCTGGCGTGGTTTCCCCCGGTTTCCTTTGTTATTTTGCTGATGGGGATGATTGATACAGGAACACCCTTGCGAAAAAGAATACAGAAATGACAACAGGTACTTTATGGAACCGCGGATGTTTCACAAGGGGAGTTGCTCCTTGTGCCAACTAGGGTAAAATAAGAAGGAGAAACGGTTGCATATTGTGATGCATCGGATAGTTTGAGGGTGTATAGGATGCCGAAGTTTGTGATACAAAGATGGCATGGCTATCACATGGTTTTTGCCATGTGTTTCAGCCTGATTTTGATTGCGCTGTTATCGACGTACAAATGGATTTATGGAGTGATCGGTCTCGTTTTTTTTACAGTGTTGGCATGGGTCTTGTACCGGGCCGAGCGTGCCTTTCGCAAGGATTTTACCGAGTATGTGCTGACGCTTGGAAACCGGGTGAAGAATGCGGGACAGACGGCGGTGGACGAGTTGCCGCTCGGGATCCTGCTTTATGACCGGGACGGAAAAATTGAGTGGCATAACACCTTTGTCGAGCGCATGACAGGGCTTGACCGGATGGTGGGCAAGGAAATCGGTGAGGTGCTTCCCTCCTTGAAACAACATGCTTCGGAAAAAGAGGGGAGCTTTACCATGGAGTTGGGGGAGCATATTTATCAAGTCACTCCCCAGTCGGAAGAACGGCTGTACTTTTTCTGGGATATCACCGAGTTGAGCCGTTTGAAAAAGCAGTTGCATGATGACAGGGCCGTTTTGGGATTTATTCATTTGGATAACTTTGATGAAGCCGGTCAAGGTTTGACGGATCAGGAAAGCACCTTGCTGTTGTCCAACGTGACAAGTGCGATCTCAAAATGGGCACTGGAATATGATATCGCCCTCAAACGAATTGAAACAGATAAAATGTTCTTTGTCACTCAACAAAAATCCTTGGAGAAGTTGATGAAATCCCGTTTTGGAATTTTGGATGTTGTCCGGGAAATGACCCGTCAAAATAAAATTCCGATTACGCTGAGCATTGGGGCAGCCAGTGTTGGCCAAACCATGGCGGAAAGAGTCCAAAACGCACAAGCGGCGTTGGACATCACGCTGGCGCGGGGAGGCGACCAGGCAGCTGTCCATGCGGGCGAACAGATTACCTTTTACGGTGGAAAGACCAATGCGGTTGAAAAACGGACCCGTGTCCGGGCCAGGGTGATTTCCCATGCCATGAGCAATTTGTTTCGCGACAGCAAACGGGTTCTGGTGATGGGACATAAGCGCCCGGATATGGATGTGCTCGGAGCGGCCGTCGGTGTGGTCAAATTTGCCACCCTCCATGATTGTGAAGCGGCGATCGTATTGGATGAGGATGAAGACAACCTGTCCATTCAGCGCTTGTTGATGGCCTTGAAAAATCATGAGTACCTGAAAGACCATTTGATTTCTCCCGAAAAAGCAATGCATTGGCTGGATGATCCGGACACGTTGTTGATTCTGGTGGATACGCATAAACCTTCGCTCGTGATGGAACCCCGTTTGTTGGATAAGGCCAAGCGGGTCGTGGTCATCGATCATCACCGGCGGGGGGAAGATTTTGTTTCGGATCCGGTGCTGGTGTATTTGGAACCCTATGCTTCTTCCACTTGTGAATTGGTGACGGAGCTTTTGCAATACCAAGACGGCCGCCTGCCCATGGATACACTGGAAGCGACTGCTTTGTTGTCCGGGATTGTGGTGGATACGAAAAATTTTGCTTTTCGTGCCGGGTCCCGCACTTTTGAAGCGGCTTCGTTTTTGCGGCGCCACGGGGCGGACTTGATGATGGTGCAGTCTTTGCTCAAGGAGGATTTGGGGCATTATGTGAAAAGGGCGGAGATTATAAAAAACACCGAAATTTATTTTGACAACATTGCCGTGGCGCTCGGGAAGGAAGATGAGGAATACCATCAATTGCTGATTGCCCAAGCGGCGGATACTTTGCTCAATATGCAGGGAATCCGCGCTTCATTTGTGATCGGCAAAAGAGAAGACGGATTGGTTTCCATCAGTGCACGGTCTCAAGGAGAAATCAATGTCCAGGTGGTCATGGAGAAAATGGGGGGCGGGGGCCATATGACCAATGCGGCTTCCCAACTGGAACAAGTCTCTTTGGCGGAAGCGAAAGAAAAGTTGCTGGATGTATTGAATGAAACCTTAGAGAGTGGGGGAGTGAACCGATGAAAGTAATCTTGTTGAAAGATGTGAAAGGTACCGGGAAAAAAGGGGAAGTCAAAGAGGTTGCAGAAGGGTACGCCCGAAATTTCCTGATTCCGCGGAAAATGGCGGTGGCGGCCACCCAGGGAAATATGAATGCATTGAAGGACCAAAAACAAAGAGAACAAAGGCGTAAAGAGGAAGAACGGAAAGAGGCAGAGGCTTTGGCAGAAAAGCTGAACAAGATGAAGGTTTCTTTCTCCATGAAATTGGGGAAAGACGGAAGAACTTTCGGTTCCATCACTTCCAAACAAATCAGCGAGACATTGAAGAAACAGCATCAAATAAATGTGGATAAGAGAAAGATTCAATTGGACCAGCCCATCCGTTCACTTGGAGTCACGAAAGTTCCCGTGAAACTTCATCCGGAAGTGACGGCGACCCTTGCCGTGCATGTGGTTGAAGAATGAGCGGAAGCACTCCACTGATCTGGAGTGCTTTTTTATGGATCGGAGGGATGTATCATGAGTGATCTTTTCGCGGACCGGCTCCCCCCTCACAACCATGAAGCGGAACAAGCCGTGTTGGGAGCGGTTTTACTGGACCCCTCTGTGTTAACAACTGTAAATGAGCGATTAAAGCCGGGGGACTTTTATCGCCAGGCTCATCAAAAACTGTTTCAAGTGATGAATGAACTGGACGAAAAAGGTGAACCGGTTGACTTGGTGACGTTAACGGCTGAATTGAATGACCGGAAGCTGCTCGATGAAATCGGCGGCGTTCCTTATTTGAACGAATTGGCCAATGCCGTGCCCACTGCGGCGAATGTGGAGTATTACGCCAAAATCGTGGAAGAAAAGGCCATTTTGCGGCGGTTGATTCGCACCGCCACACAAATTGCCGCATCCGGTTACTCGGGACAAGCCGAATTGACTCAAATTTTGAATGAAGCAGAGAGAAAGATTTTGGAGATTTCACAGCGGACGGTTCGTGGGGAGGATTTTGTTTCCATCCACGATGCCTTGATGGAATCCTATGAACAGATTGAGACGCTACATTTCAACAAGGGCGGGATCAGCGGGATTCCGACCGGTTTTGTCGATTTTGACCGGATGACTTCCGGGCTGAAAGGTTCGGAGCTGATCATTCTGGCGGCGCGTCCCAGTATGGGAAAAACGGCATTTGCACTGAACCTGGCACAAAATGTGGGGGTGCGAAGCGGAAAAACCGTGGCGATTTTCAGCCTGGAGATGTCGGCTTCCCAACTGGTGACCCGGATGTTGGCGGCGGAAGGGAATATCGATGCCCAGGCGTTTCGGACCGGTAATTTGAATGAGGAAGATTGGGAAAAACTAACGATGGCGATGAGCACGCTGAGCGAAGCACCGATTTTTATTGATGATACGCCGGGAGTGACGGTGTATGATATCCGGGCGAAACTCCGGCGGTTAAAAGCCGAACACGGTTTGGGGCTTGTGGTAATCGACTATCTGCAACTGATTTCCGGCCGTGGCGGAGACAGCCGCCAACAGGAAATTTCGGAGATTTCCCGGTCCTTGAAGTTGTTGGCCCGCGAGTTTGATGTGCCGGTGATCGCTTTGTCGCAATTATCCCGTGCCGTGGAACAACGCCAGGATAAAAGGCCGATGTTATCGGACCTCCGGGAATCCGGATCGATTGAGCAGGATGCCGATGTGGTGACCTTTTTGTATCGCGATGATTACTACAACGAGGAATCCGAAAAACAAAACATCGCGGAGCTGATCATCGGCAAACAGCGGAATGGCCCGGTCGGAAAAGTGGAGCTCTTGTTTTTGAAGAACTATAACAAGTTTTTAAGCTTGGAGATGAACAGAACGCCAATTCCCGAATAATATTTATTTTTTCTTTATTAATGTTCGATTTTTGTTTGACTCTTTTTACAGGATACTGATAAAATGGGCTTGTGCTAAAGCGATAGCAAAACCTCGTTTCAGGAGGAACGATAAGATGTCTACAGTGGTTGTCGTAGGTACCCAATGGGGAGATGAAGGAAAAGGGAAGATCACCGACTATCTCGCGGAAAAAGCGGAAGTCGTTGCCCGTTATCAAGGTGGAAACAACGCGGGGCACACCATTGTGTTCAACGGAACCCGCTATAAATTGCACCTGATTCCCTCCGGGATTTTTTACAAAGAAAAAATCTGTGTACTTGGAAACGGGATGGTGATTCATCCCCAGGCGCTTGTCGAAGAACTGGATTATTTACACCAACATGGTGTTTCGACCGATAATCTCAGAATCTCTGACCGTGCCCATGTGATCATGCCTTATCATCTGCGGTTGGATCTGGCGAGCGAGAAACTGAAAGGGAACGAAAAAATCGGAACCACCGGAAAAGGAATCGGACCGGCGTATATGGACAAAGCTGCACGGGTGGGAATCCGCATCAGCGATTTGCTGGATCCGGAACAATTTAAACAGAAATTGAAAAGAAATTTGGAAGAGAAAAACCGCTTGTTGGAACAGATTTATCAAACGGATGGATTTACATTTGAGGAAATTTATGAGTCGTATCTGGCCTGCGCCGAACGTCTCCGTCAATATGTCACCGACACCTCGGTGGTGTTAAACGATGCGATCGATCAAGGAAAACGGGTATTGTTCGAAGGGGCGCAAGGGGTCATGCTCGATATCGACCAAGGAACTTACCCGTTTGTCACTTCCTCCAATCCGGTAGCCGGAGGCGTTTGCATCGGGTCCGGAGTCGGACCGACCAAAATCCATCATGTCATCGGGGTTGCGAAATCTTACACGACGCGGGTCGGAGACGGACCCTTCCCGACGGAATTGCATGATGAAATCGGTGACCAAATTCGCGAAATCGGGCGGGAATACGGAACCACCACCGGCCGGCCGAGACGGGTCGGATGGTTTGACTCCGTCGTGGTCCGGCATGCCCGCCGGGTCAGCGGCATCACGGGCTTGTCTTTGAATTCACTCGATGTGTTAACCGGGCTGGATACGGTCAAAATTTGTGTCGCCTATGAAGTGGACGGCAAACGGATTGAAAATTACCCGGCCAATTTGTCCCTTCTGGAAAGATGCAAACCGGTCTACGAAGAATTGCCCGGATGGAAACAAGACATCACCGGCGTTCGCAGCATTCATGAACTGCCGGAGGAAACCCGGCATTACATCGAACGGGTGTCCCAATTGACCGGCATTCCGGTGACTACTTTTTCAGTGGGACCGGGCAGGGATCAAACAGTTCAAGTCCGTCCGGTTTATGCTTAAAGACGGGTCTTTGTGAAGACAGGCATATGGAACAATTAAGGACATTACATGTGTAATGTCCTTTTTGTTTTTTCTTGTATTTTATTCTGATATGATTTCTATTTTAACCCGCCCGGCGCTTTTACATAGAAAGTGTATCCGTGGGATTCAACGGGAGCAGTCACTTCATAATTGTCATTTTTCAAGCGTTGATGGATTTGGTCCGCTTTTTCCCTGGCGGAAACCCGATATGAAACGTTTTTGGATGCCGAATCTCTTTTTCTTTCATCAATGTGAGGACAAATTGGTCATCATCAAACAACACTGCAAATGGATTTCCGCGCCGATTCACACATTTCATTCAAAATAAGTTTCTAAAAACTCTCGTGTTTCATCCACATCATGAACGGTTAAATTGAGATGATTGATTTTCATGCCATCCCTCTTTCCATATGTCTTTAAATTTATCTTTTGTTTATTTATGATAGGCTTCTCCCCGGTTGATTTTAAAGGCCCGATAGATTTGTTCCAGCAAAAAAACACGAATCAGCTGATGGGGAAAAGTCATCTTTGAAAAAGAAAGAGACAAATCCGATTGTTTGAGCACCTTGGGAGATAAGCCGTAAGAGCCTCCGATCAAAAAAACGATATGGCTTTTTCTGTATGTGGCCAGCTGATCCAGTTTCCGGGCGAATTCGGTGGATGTAAAAGCTTTTCCTTCGATGGCCAGTGCGATGAGAAAGGCATCCGGCGGACAGTGGCGCAAGATCCGTTGCCCTTCCTTCTCCAAAATTTGCTCTTTTTGTGCCGGATGGACCGGATCGCTCGCTTTTTCTTCCGCCACTTCAATGATTTCCGTTTTGGCATAGGGGGTTAATCGTTTCAAGTATTCTTTGCAAGCTTGTTGCAAGTATTTTTCTTTCAACTTTCCCACTGTGATGATTTGAATTTTCATAAGATCTCCTGCTTTTGGGTGTGAATTTCAAACTGGTATTTCGGTTTTTCCCCGCACCATTTGCATTGTGCCCCGGCTTGTTGCGTGTCGCAGGGTTCCATGACCGGCGGGGCTTGGTAAGTATCGATGAAATCTTCCATGACGATTTCTGCGTGCTCTTCACAAGCATACCAGACGATTTTTTCTCCGTCCAAAACCTTTCCTCCTTTCAACCGTCGGATGAAATGAAAAATGAAACGAGCATTTCACCCGTTTCATTTTAACATCATGATTGGAATGATTTCGGGGCTTCCCCCAAGACAATGGATGTGGTTTGTTTTTCGCCGTTTCGGTAGTAAGTGACGTCCACTTTTTGATGAATCTCTTTTTTCGTGTACAGATACTTCCGAAGCTCCGAACTGCTTGAGATTTCCTGCCCATCCAAAGCGATGATCACATCCCGCGGCTGAAGTCCGGCCTGATCGGCGGGGCTGCCTGAAACCACTTCGGCCACGGCCACGCCTTCACGCACGGAACCGGGCAATCTCAATTCCTCAAGGACATAAACCGGAAGGTTGGAGAGGTCGATCAGACTGAGTCCCAAATAAGGGCGTTGGACTTTACCGTCTTTGACCAAGCTTTCAATGACCGGGCGGGCTTCATTGACGGGGATGGCAAATCCCAGTCCTTCCACGCCCTGGTCGGAAATTTTCAATGTGTTGATTCCGATCACCTGGCCGGCCACATTGACCAGAGCGCCGCCGCTGTTTCCCGGATTGATGGCGGCATCCGTTTGAATGACATCGGTCGCCATGTTTGAGCTGACTTCAATCGTCCGTTTCGGGGAACTGATCACCCCGACGGTGATGGAGCGTCCGAGTCCCAGCGGATTGCCGATGGCAATGGCGGGTTCCCCGGCTTTCAGCGAATCGGAGTTGCCGAACTCGGCCACTTTGGTGACATATTTATCATCAATCTCCAAAACGGCAAGATCCGTATATTGGTCGCTGCCGAGCAGTTTGGCATCCACTTCATGATGCTCGCCGTCTTCGCTGGAGATGTTGACTTTAAAGCTGGATCCGCCTTCAATGACATGGTTGTTGGTCACAATGAGCGCTTTGCCGTTGGCTTTTTTAAAAATGATTCCGGATCCGGTTCCTTGTTGCACTTGTTCGGTACTGAAGAAATCTCCCGAAGTTTTTAAATTAATCACGGATACAACAGCCGGCCCCACTTTGTTGACGGCTTCCGTCACCTCGGAATTGACGCGGTAACTGGCTGTTTTGGAGTCGCCAAATAAAGGTTCCTGTTGTTTGGAAGGCTCAGGAATGATTCCTTTTTCCATCAAAAAAGGAGCCAGGAACAATGCAACAAGCCCGCCGATGATGGCCGAAACGAGCGGAACCCATATGGTCGACGGGGAAAATTGCTTTTTCGGCGGCGGATTTTGAACATCGGGTTCATCATAAAATCCCATGGCGTTCCCTCCTGCAAGTTAATATACCCAAAATGTTCTTTTTTTTAAACGGAAGTTTGCAAGATTTTCCTGTGCTTCGTGGTGTTTCTGTTTTCATTCTACCGGACTTGTGTGTAGTTCATGTGAAAAAGATCAATCAAATCTGGGAACATCCGGTTTCCTCCCGTACCGGGGAAATTGCCAAAATCAAAGAGGAAAACAACCGGAATGAATGGAATAGATTTGTAAAGATCAAAAAACATTCCAAAAGTGAAGGAGAGTGTTTGGATATTAAAAACCAACGGTTTTTCCGTCGGGCTGTCACAGTGTGGCTCCTTTCGCTGGTTTTGGTTTGCGGGTTCCCAGTTCCGCCCGCATTTTCCGAAGAGGAACCGATGGCTCCCGTCAGCACGAAACCGTTTGTTCTCACCCGCACCGCGACGAATTTGCCCGGTGAGGTGAGCAAGCTGGAAGGGGAGCTCCAAAAAAGCGGCATTCAAAAATTGCTGGATGAGGCCAACCGGGAGGCAACGCGGGGATGCAGTTCCCCGGCACTGAACCAAGTGTCGGGCGTTCTGGACAACTGGTGCTTCAACAGCGGGGACAATCAGACGTCCGAATGGTATCCGCAAGGGGTGACGGGTACGGGCGATGCCCAAGCCGATGATTATTGGGGAAGCAAACAGGCGGTTTTGGTCAGCTGGTACCATTCCCAAAAAGGGGTCCGGATCAGTTTTCTCGATACGGATACGGGAAAATACCGGCATGTCCTGCTGGTGGAACCTTACACCAACTCGTATGGAAATCCGAGTTACCGGGCGGTGAAAATTCATGCCGGCGGGATCGTCTGGTATGGCAACTATTTGTATGTCGTGGATACGAAAAAAGGGTTTCGCGTTTTTGACATGAGGTATGTGTTTGATTTGGGGGCCAGTTCAAACGGCAATACCTCCAACAAAGATTTAATCGGGCGGCAAAACGGGGTTTATTACGGCCACGGTTACCGGTATGTGATGCCGCAGGTCGGTGCCTGGACGGTTTCCGGGGACCAAACCGGAGACACTTGCGAACCTTCGGGTCCACCCCGCTTCAGTTTTGTCGGATTGGATCGCAGCACCGTGCCTGATTCGCTGATTACCGGTGAATATTGCAATCCCCCCAATCCGGAAGAGGACCGTACATTATACGGGCGGGTGGCAAGATGGCCGCTCGATGCTTCGACCGGGCAACTGAAAACGGCGGAGGACGGGAAAGTTTATGCGAGTGAAGCATATCGCCTGCCCAAAGCCCATGCACAAGGGGCCCTGGCGTTAAACGGCAATTGGTATGCGATGACCAGTGCCGGAGAGACCAGCAACGGAAAATTGTACAAAGGAACCCCGGGGAATGTACCTTCTTCCCGTGTTGCGGGGATCGGACCGGAAGATTTGTATTACTGGCTAAAGCGCGATCAGATATGGACGGTGACCGAGCATCCCGGAAAGCGCGTGTTGTATGCCGTCCGGCCTTAAGGAGATCCTTTGACCCCATCGGTATGAGGATGGGGTTTTTTGTATGACACAAAGCTCTTTAGGAACATTCACTTCCTGGTCACAATTTTCTTACTTTGACTATATAAAATAGGAAAAAAGAGGAGATGAATAGAAAAAGTAAATATGCCAGGACAGATTAGGAGTTGAGAATATGGATCAACACAGACCCAAACGGGCAAAATTTTCAGGCTCGTTGGATTCGGTTGACAAATTGGACTTGGCAGGCCAGTTGGCAGAATTGAAATTAAGCTTTTACCAGCAAAGTGTGCTGTTATCCGCGATGATGGATTTGCTGATTGAAAAAGATTTACTGCAAAAAGAAGAAATTGCTCATATGGCGATGAAAATAGATATGGAATTGGCAAAAGATCTGTATCCCCTGGAACAAAAGCCGACCGAAGAATAAAAGGGCAGCCGGTGAATGGCTGCCCTGTTTTGTTGCGCTTATTTCACTTCCCGTAAAGGCGTGGGACGATCATCGTAGGTTGTCCACAAATGGACATCCCGGCCGGTTTTAAGTCCGGTCTCTTCCAGAATATTTTTTACGGTCAGATGGGCCAGTTCACTCAAATTGTTATCTTTGCTCAGATGAGCGAGATAAACATTTTCCCCCATCCCCTTTAAAATTTCCGCCAACGCTTCTCCGGCGTCTTCGTTGGATAAATGGCCGGTGTCGCTTAAAATGCGCCGTTTGACATTCCAAGGATAAGAACCCATCCGGAGCATTTCCACATCGTGATTGCTTTCCCAAATCAAGGTATCCACGCCTTGCAAGAAGTCGATGATGCGGGAGCTGACATAACCCAGATCCGTGACGGTTGCCAGCTTTTCCTTGCCGTGGTGAATCTGGTATCCCACGGGTTCGGCCGCATCGTGGGATACCGGGATGGATTCGATGAGCAGATCTTTAAATTCCAAAGACGCTCCTGTTTCCATCACATTTTTTAAAGGCTCCGGAATTTCGCCCACACTGGACGGCAAATGTCGCCAGGTCGGTTCGTTCATATAAACGGGAATTTGCAGGCGGCGTGCCAACACGCCCAAGCCTTTCACATGATCGATGTGTTCATGGGTGACAAAAATCGCCTGGATGGTCGACGGGTCAACGTCCAGTTGTTGCAGGCGCCGGGTCAATTGTTTGGCGCTGATTCCGGCATCCACCAGAATCCTGGTTTGTTCCGACTCGATATACAAGGCATTGCCTGTACTTCCGCTTGCGAGTACACTGAATTTCATGATTCATTCGTTCCCTTGCTTTATTGGTATTTTTTCAACCCCTTCATTTTGTCCGCGGTTGTTTGCCTGAATGAGGAGATAATCCGATCCCACCTCAAAGTACCAATAGGGAAGCAGGATATGTTCGTTGTTGACGCTGTTGTACAGTTTGGACCGGTAAGCGATGTTTGCGTCATTAATTGTTGTATTGTTGTTAAACTCCCAATTGGTGATCAGGCGGTACAAAGCCGTGCGCAGATTGACCGCGGAGACTGAAGACAGCTTTTCCAAGTGATTAAAATGCAACACACGAATTGCTTCAATTTGTTTTCCGTTTAAATGGACTTCCACTTTTCCATTGAAAAGCGGGATCTGATCCACCACTTGAACATAGACGCGTTTTTTGTCCGATGAAAATGCTTTGAAGTAACGGAAGTCCTGAAAAAACGGAATTTGTTGATTTAAAATCCGCGTTAAATCTTGTTCATTTTGAAACGGAAGCCCCGGGGAAAAGGTCTGGATGTAGCTTCCTTGTTTTTCTTTGACCCAAGGGTTCCCCAATTCGGAAATCATCGCTTTATACACCGTCAGTTGCCCGGGATAATCTTTTTTTTCCAGTTGGTCCAACCTGGCGTTTACATGGACCTGATCCAGCAACTGATCAATCTGTTTGCGGTTGATTTGGTCTTCGCGGATGATTTTGGATTGTGTTTGCATCATTTGGCTCAATTGCAAGCCGAGAAAGAGATCGAGTATAAAAAAGGTGGCGATCAGGATACTTTTGGCCCGACTCCAATCCATTTGGGTTCCTCCCTATCATGGAGAACTAATCCATACTTGCTGTCCGGATGTGGTTTTGACCACCCAGACGGGGGTCAACCGGACTTGTTGGTTGGTTGTGACAGCCTGATACCCCGGATGGATCCGTTTTACGTTGGAAAGGGAAAGGTTATGCTTGGACAGTTGTTTGATCAGGGTCTCTTTATCCGGCAAGGCTGCCTGTTTTTGTTGCGGTTCTCCTGTGAGATAAAAGAGAGAACGCTCGTATTTGTTGACATTGACGGCATTTTCCACCGGATTGGTTTGCAATTTGATTTCATCCGGGTGAATAAAATTCCTGTCTTTCCAATAAACCGGGTAGCCGTTCATGTAAAGACGGAAGGTGAATTCACTGAAAGCATTCTCTTTGTCATCCACCTGATCGAGCAGATAATTGCCGGTCCATCCATGCGGCCGTTGCACAAAGTTGTTCACAGCCGACAACCGTTGTTCCACCGGCTGGATTTCTCCGGGGGATTCTTCCACGGCTTCGCTGTAGACCATGAACCGGTTGTTTTTGTTGACGGTCATCATTTGTTCGTCATACATGTACAGATCTTCATTTTTATTGATCGGGATCGGGCGAACATCGGGATCTTTAAATAACCAGTCAATCATCGCATCCGCAGAGATGTCTTCCAATTGATAGGTTTTTTCGCTCAGAGAGACCGGCCGGGTGGGAAGGTAAAACATCCGCGGAAAAGGTTCGTCTTGATTGGCCGGATCCCACGGTGCTTTTCCGGTTGCAGGCACCGCCTCAAGAGACGGGGATGACGGATGTTTCAGCTTTGAAAGCAGGTTTTCCAAGTCGATGTCCGTTTTGGCCTGGATGATTTGCTGGTCTTGATCGGAAATAAACCAGACAAAGTTTTGCTTTTTTTCCGGGTTGGAAAAGAACCAGATCCGGCTCACCGAAGAAAGGTACGACATGGGATAATGCTGGGACAAAGACTCCTGGAAAAAGAGGTCGGCCTGCTCCAGGGAAACCTCATCCGGAAAATATAGTTCGACCCCCGGAAACCGGGTGAACATGTTTTTCCATGTGTCCGGGCTCACCTTCCCCATTTTTTCCATGTCACTGACGGACATGGATTGCATTGATCTCAATAATTGTTCATAATCGGCTTCCTCCGGCAGCAACCAAAAATGGGCTCCCTTTTGGTGGACGATCATTTGGTTGGGAGCAGCCAGTTGGTAAATTTTCCGGTCGTTGTATTTTTCGTCGTAAATCGGGTTGATGGTGTAAGCATCGAGCGGATTGTAGGTCCGCTTTTCCCCGGGTTGATTCAACCACAACAAGCCGGTCAAAAGGAAGCTGGCGAGGACCAGGGCAATGAGAAGTCCCGTTTTGATGTGCTCCACCCATTTTTCACTCATCGTTTTTCCCTCCTGTGACAGGGGGCAAGGTAAAGGTGACTAAAGTCCCTTTCTGGTAAACACTGTCGATCTCGATTTCGCCTTCGTGATGACGAACGATCTCTTGGGCGATGGCCAGTCCCAATCCCGTTCCCCCCATGCTTCGGGAGCGCGCTTTGTCCACGCGATAAAACCGTTCAAAAATTCTTCCCAGGTCTTTTTTGGGAATCCCGATCCCCGTGTCGGCCACGCCGACTTCCACCATTCCTTGGCGGTTGGTTTGCAGCACCAGGGCAACCGATCCCCCGTCCGGCGTATATTTCACGGCATTGGAGACGAGATTGTCCAAAACCTGATTCAGTTTGTCCCTATCGGCGTAGACGTTGGGAACCGGCGGGTGAACGGACAAAGTGAAAGAAATGTTTTTTTCTTCGCATTGAAAACGGAAACGGTCGGCCACTTCCTCAAGCAAAGGTTCCAACGAAATGGACTGTTTGTTAAAGGTCGCCTTTCTGGAATCCAAATGGGAAAGGTGCAACAGATCCTGAATCAGACGCGTCATCCGGTCGGCTTCCTGCAGGGACACTTTCAAGAAGCGGCGGGCAAGTTCGGGCTCCTCCACCGCTCCGTCTTCCAGTGCTTCCAAATAACTTTTGATTGTGGTCAAGGGTGTCCTCAGCTCGTGTGAAACATTGGCCACAAAATCTTTTCGTTGCTGATCCAGCCTTTTTTGCTCGGTGACGTCCCCCAAAACGGTCACCGTGCCGTACACGTTTTCTCCCTTCAGCTTGACCGGGGTGAACGTGGCCCGCAAAATCACGGGATCTTCCGAATCCTGCTGACGGATCTCCAAATAAGTTTGCCACTCTTGGGCGAGCGGTTTGTCCAGGGGTTGATCAAGCGGGAGAATGCGGTCGATTTTTTCCCCGATCGGAATCGGACGATCCAGCAGTTTTTCCGCACACTCGTTTTTCACAATCACTTTTCCCGTGCTTTCAAAAGCGATCACCCCGTCGCTCATGTTGGAAAGGACCGATTCCAGCTTCTCTTTTTCTTCTTCTTTTTCAGCAAGGGCATTTCTGAGATGAGCTGCCAAATGATTGAAGGCATGAGCCAGTTGCCCGATCTCGTCGTGACTGCGGACGTCCACTTTCCGGTCAAAATCCCCCGCCGCCATCAAAGTGGCTTGTTCGGTGATCTCTTTCACCGGAGAGGTGATGGTGCGGGCCAGAATGACAATCAAAACGCAAGTGACCACCAGCGAGACCATGGTGATCTGCACCAGGATCACACTGATGTCTTTGATGTTTTCGTAAGTTTGTTTTAAAGGTGCCTCAACATAAATCATTCCCACATAGTTGCCGGCATGGGACAGGCGTTCGGTGTAGAATTGATAATCCTGGTTTGTGGCCGGGTTGGTGCGTTTCAACACTTCCGTGGGCTGTTGGGGCAGATTGTAGGTGAACGGCCGCTTTTTCAGTTTGGATTGGTTGGGCTCCGTCGAAGCGATGATAAAGTTGTTTTCGTCAATGATGTGAATGGTGATGTCGGATTGTTTCAATGACGGAGCCAGTTTGCCAAGCAACGTGTTCAGGTGATTGGAACGCTCTTCGTCATTTTGTCCTTTCGCCAATTCTTCCGTGACGCCCATTTTCTTTAAGACCTCGGCTTGGGTGCGCAAGGTCTGATTTAAACTGCTCGTAAAATGATTTTCCAGCTGACGGAAGAAATAGACCCCGATCAGCTGCATGGCCATGATGATCATCAACAAATAGATCACGACCAGTTTCCACTGGATACTGTTTGCAAGTTGTTTCCATCTCTTCAACATCCATCACCCGGCTACTGTTTCGAATAAGGATCCCGGATCGTGTAACCGATCCCGCGGCGCGTGATGATATATTTGGGAGCACCCGGATCATCTTCAATTTTTTCCCGCAACCGCCGGATTGTCACATCCACCGTGCGTACATCCCCGAAGTAATCATATCCCCACACGGATTGCAAAAGATGCTCCCGGGTCAAAACCTGATTGACATGTTTGGTCAGGTAAAGGAGCAACTCAAATTCCCGATGGGTCAAATCCACGGTTTGCCCTTTTTTGGTGACGACAAAGCTGTTGGGGTCAATCGAAATGTCCCCGACGTTTAATGTGCCATTCTTTTCTTCTTCGGCATTTGCCTGTTTCAACGTTTGCGTCCGCCGCAAATTGGCTTTGATCCGGGCTAAAAGTTCCCGGTTGCTGAAAGGCTTGGTGACATAATCATCCGCGCCCATTTCCAGTCCGAGCACTTTATCCAATTCCGAATCTTTGGCGGTGAGCATAATGATGGGAAATTGGTAACGCTGCCGCACCTGCCGGCAAACTTCAATGCCGTCGGCACCCGGCAGCATCAGATCCAAAAGCATGAGATCCGGAGGTGAGGACAACGCTTTTTGAATGGCTTCACTGCCATCATGAATGCATTCCACGCTGTATCCTTCTTTTTCCAAATTGAACTGGATGATGTCTGCAATCGGTTTTTCATCTTCGACGACATAAATTTTGGCGCTCAAGCCCATCCCTCCCAAGGTTTTCAGGAATCGGAGAATTTATGGTCATTCTCTGGTTTCAGTGAACAAAACAGAAAAAAGTTAAAACCATTGTCCCACAATTGCCTTCATGTGTACAATTTGTTTTTATGTCTTATTTTAACATCGGAATTCAGAGAAGACAGACGAAAAGATGGAAATCCACGGAACCTTAAAAAATCTCCCGGAGACGGGTGTTACGGAAATTGGGCTTTTCATTCCTGATCCGGGCGCCTTTCTTTGGAATAGGATACAAAAAAGGGGGGGAGCGCCATTGAAACCATTGCCGTATCAGCAAGTTGCCAGCAAAAGTTTAAAGACCATGGTCCTGATGACAAATCACCGGATCCGGCCCTACATTCCGGAAACAAGACGTTTCAGTCCCCGGAACCTGGTCCGGATGCTGACCCGCCATACTTCTTTGTTTGTCAAACCGGATAAAGGAGGAGGCGGCGCGGGGGCAGTCCGGTTGTTAAAAAGAGGTTGGGGGAAAATTGAGATCCGCACCTTGAACCGCCAAAAAGTGATTGAGATCGGGAAGCTTTTTCATTATTTAAACCAATGCATGCACCCCGAAAAAAACTACATCATCCAACAGGGAATCGACCTGGGGGAAATCAGCGGACGCCCGTTTGATTTGCGGGTTCATTTGCAAAAACCTTTTCATCGTTGGCACATCACCGGGGTTTGCGCCAAAGTGGCCGCTCCCGGCAAGATTGTCACCAACCATTGCAAGGGCGGATTGCCGGTGGAAGCAAAACATGCCCTGTTTCAGGTGGCGGGCAATCCGGGCCGGACGATGCATTTAATGAATGAGATCCAAGCGCTTTCCAAAGAGACGGCCCGTACATTAAACGCGGCTTTCCCCGGCTTGAAAGAGTTGGGTATTGATCTGGGGGTGGATAAAGATTTGCGGATCTGGATTTTTGAAGTCAACACCCGGCCGGACTTTAAAATGTTCCGTTCTTTGAACAATTCCCGGATGTACCGTCGAATTTTGAAAAACCATGCTTTGATCGTTTAAAAATTTAAGAAGAAAAATTATCACGCCAACCATTGTGGGTTAAATGATTTGTACATGCGCAAAGCATGTTTTTTTCGTTTTCGAAAATATATAACATGTTTCGACAAAGTCTTCCCGTTGACGTTCTTGTATAACACCTGTTACCATTAATATTAATTCTAGGTATTTAAAATTTTTTAACGATTTTTTGGAGGTGTATTTATGTCTTCCATTACGGTTGGCGTATATCTGGGGAAAAAGGACCGGTTGGTTCGTTATTGGTACGAAATTTTGCCGAAAGGCCAATTCCCGATGTTGGTCAAATACTGCATTCAGTCTTATCTGAGAAACAACTATTTCCCGTTGCAATCCATTTGTGATGCAAGACAGCTGAAAGAGCAAATCCAAAAAAGAAGCGAGTACGTTCCCACCCAGCGGAATGTCACGTTCACCCCGGAAGACGGTCCGGTTTATCAATGGATCAAAGGACTGGAAAGCGGTTACCGCAGTGAGGAAATCAAAAACATTTTGAAGGAAACGGTGGTTCATACATTGCTGAATGAACAACCGCACTATCCGCAACGCATGATGGGACAAGTCCCTTACGGCGGCATGGAAGCCCACGAAGCGCAAGGCATGTACCGCCCTTATCCGGACGAAACGCAAAAATTGACCCTGCTCAAAAGGGAACAGATCGCGATGGAAGAACCGTATCCGACCGAAGGGGATGCAGAGGGGAATGATAAAGCCACCAAAGGATTCAGCCATTTGGTCAACTATCTGGGATGACAGACGGTTTGCTGACGGAAAGATAAAATGCACACAAAGATGAACGACATCATGGGAAAAAGAGGAATGACAGTGTGGAGGAAATTCAGGCAGAAGAAATGAAAGAGTCCGTTTACTGTTGAGTGCGGGCTCTATTTTATTTGGTTGGATTTCGCGCAGAGGATCGAAGTTTGAAAATTTTTGTCGAATAAAACAAGGTTTGAAGGATTATTTTATTTGCAAGTGGAAGAAATCAACGATGTATAAATGCAGTGGATGTAGATAAAGAATGAATTTTGACAAAATATAGCAACTAAGGGAGTGCGAATCATCGTGTTGGATTATTATGCACTGGCAGAAAAGGGTTTTTTCTATTATGAAATCCAAAAATTGTTTTCGGCCTATCCCTTTTTGCATTGGATCAGTGTCGGATTGGTCACGGGGTTGTTGATCGTTTTGTTGTTGATCCCGAAAAAAACGATGGAACGGTTTCCGCGCTACGGATATATGGCTTCCGTTTTGCTGAGCATTGCATTGTTGGATTTATTTACTTTATCCATCCCGATTTTAACCGTTTACCTGATTGTATTGGGATACGTCCTGTTTCGGTCCAATGAGGAAAAAAGCTATAAAGTGGCGGTTGCCTTTTTGTCTGTGTATTTGGTCATCTCGGCGTTGACGGTTTGGAACCGGTTGATGATCATTGAGCTGATCAGCCACGGGCTTTTATTTATTTGGGTCTCCTGGATGGCAAATCATGTACGGGATATATTTTTTGAATTGCAAAAACAAAGAGAAAAAATCCGTTTCCTTGTTGATCAAAAGAATGAGGCGAATCAGCGGCTCCGGGATTTCCAGCGGGAACTGGACGAGACATACCTCCGGGATTCGCTCACGGGACTGTATAACTTTCACGGTTTTCAGGAGCAAGTAATCCGCAGCTTGTCGCGATTTTGGCCGGAAACGGCGTATCACGTGATTTGCATCGATTTGAATTCGTTCAGGCAAATCAACATTGAAGAAGGCATCGAGACGGGCGACCGCATTCTCGTGCAGATTGCCCGCCAACTGAAAAAACATCTTCCTCCTTCAGCCAAGCTGGCCCGCTATGACGGGGATCAGTATGCGATCGGATTAATGGGGGATGAATCGGTGTTGCGTCGCCTTTTGGAGACCATTGAAGTGATCATGGCCGGTATCCGCACCGAGCAAAGCATCATCCAATATTGCGTCGGGTTTGCCAGTTATCCGCGGGAAGCCAGCTCCGGAGGGGAATTGATCCGGTTGGCTGAGGAACGGTTGCGGATTGAACAAAACCGGATTCGCCACAAAGAGGAAGAGCAAAGAAGGCACATGGAAAAATTGTCGGCGGTAGGCCAACTGGCTGCGGGGCTGGCGCATGAAATCCGCAATCCGTTGACGTCGATCCGGGGATTTGTGCAGATTTCGGCGGCGGAATCGGAAGCCGTGAAAAAATGGGAGTCCATCATTTTGCCGGAGATTGACCGGATCAATGATCTTTTGAAGCAGTTTTTGAACCTGAGTGAATCCAAACCGAAACAAGTGACGCGCTTTTCCTTGAATCAGTTGATGAGTGACGTGTTGAGTTTATTGGAGCCCAAATCGTTGTTGATGGGGCATGAATTGAAACAAGATCCGCCGGAGAAAGACATGGAGATTGAGGCGGATCCCGAACAAATCAAGCAAGTTTTGATCAACCTGATCCAAAACGGGTTGGAAGCCCTGAACGAAAAAGGAAGGGTGGAAGTGGGATGGAAGCAGGTAAACCGGTATGTCCTCATCACTGTCAAAGATAATGGAAACGGAATCAACCCGGAAGATTTCTCCCGGATTTTCGATCCTTTTTTCACCACCAAGGGCGATGGAACCGGCATGGGGCTTTCCATTTGTCAGCGCATCGTGTCAGAGCATGGCGGGCAAATCACGGTGAACAGCCGTCCGGGCCGGGGAACCACTTTCCAGATTTATCTGCCGCTGAAACAAACAAGCATGTGTCAGGAAACCGATGAAGGAGAACACCATCTGCAGGCGGATCCTGATCCGGGGGCACCGCAAGGCAACGTCGTTCCCGTTCAAAAGGCGGAACCGGGAAAAGAGGAGAAAAAACAAGGGGAAGTGGCCGTGTTACAGAAGCCGGCGGCCGGTGGGAAAAAAGTGCCGATCAGTCCGGAAGTGTCCCGGAAAATTGCCGACATGATGCAAAAAGCGGAGCGCACCATCGCCTTGAAATGGAAGGAGGAAGCAAAGGTAAGCCCGATCACCGGTCATAAGCGGCTGAAAGAAGAAAACGGGGCGGAAAGAAAAGGGTTATCTGAAAAGAAGAAAACCGATTTTGCCCATCGGGTTGAACGTGCTGTAAAATAAAAGGAAGGAGGATGAAGAATGGCAGACAAAAAAAAGACGCAATTTCAGATTCTCGGTAACAAATCCAGCAGCATCCACGGCAGTTACTATACCGGAACTTTGAATCTCAACAATTTGTCCTCACTTCTGATTGACGGGGATGAAGTAAAAATCGATTTGGGGCTTCTTCATGCCAAAAGTACGGTGGAGCGCGGCATCAAATTTACGGCCGATCCGGAAGAAGTTCCGGAAGGAAAGGATTATTGGGTCGTCTGGGTGGCCACCGACCGGAATGAAAAAGGGCCTTACTATGCAGGCGTGGCCGCTTGTCCGATGCGCATTGACCGGGAAAAACGGAAAGGATGGAAAAATCTGGCCTTTCATGTGAACCGGATGGATGATGCCCTGAAGCGCAAAATCAAAATCAATGAGTTGGGCGGGCGGGAAAAACAAGCCCTGAAGGAATTTTTGATCCGGCATAATGAGGAAATGTGGGAAAACAGTGGAGATGAGTTGAAAGAACAATTGTCCAAAAAGTGAACGGTTCGTGAACAAATCAACATATATCTTGCCCGGGTTGACGGGCAGGGGTACACTTGATTTGTGGTTTCGGAATCTTTTGCTAGGACACGGAAATGGCGAGCATATCCGCTCGCTGTTTTTTATTTGGAAACGGATGATATTTTCGCCTCCTTTGGCTCAACATAAAGGGCAAAGGAGGCGTTTTTTCATGCGTGATTTCAATTCGGTCGATCTTTTTGCCAAACACGGGGGAGTCCATTACCGGACCAATGTCCCCAAGCAACAAATCAACCTGTATGTCCGGTCCTTACCGGAACACAAAAGACAAAGCATGTTCCAAGTGATGCAAGAATTGGAATCGGCAGGGATGATCACCATTTACAATGACGGTTTGTTTACCGATGGAGAGGGAAATGTGGGAGGAAGCCAGGATTGCTAAAAAACGGGAACACCCCGGCATCCGTAAAGTCGGGGTGTTTTTTCATCCGTTTTTCCACCAGCGGAGGAAACGTTCCAGCATGGAAGGCTTTTTCTTCCGGGGGGCATGAGACGGAGTGCAGGACACGACCGGTTCGGTGCCGGCCACAAAATACTCCAGATAGGCTTGTTTTCCCATGCATCCGGGGGCGGCGATTTTCCCTTCTTCCGGATTTACATAGACAACCTTCACGCCGGGCGGCATGGTGAAGATGCGGGCCGGTTGTTTTCCGGTTGCCTTATTCATGTATTCGGCCCAAATGTTTTGGGCGAGACGTGCTTTGTGGTAAGGCAGTTTTTTTTCTTGGTCATACCCCACCCACACTGTTGTGACCAAATTCGGTGTGTATCCGGACAACCATCCGTCCCAATCGGTGGTTCCGGTTTTTCCTGCCGCGGGCTGATGGAAAAGATGCCCCGCCCGGTAACCGGTGCCTCCCGGTTTCAACACATTTTCCAAAAGTTTGGTCAGCACAAAGGTGTGTGCCGGGGAAGCCACCCGCTCGGGTTCCGTCTTTTCTTCAACCAGAACCCGGCCAAACGGATCTACGATTTTGGTGATCCCGATCAGCGGTTTTTTGACACCGCCGGCTGCCAAGGTGGCGTATGCTTGTGCCATTTCAAACGGGGAAACGGGATAGCTTCCCAAGGCCAGCGAAGGAGTCGCTTGAATCGGGCTTTTAATCCCGAGCCGGCGGGCGGTTTCGATCACCGGGGCGGTGCCGATTTTGGCCAGTGTCCCGACGGCATAAACATTATCCGAACGGGCAATCGCCTCTCTCAGCGTAATCAGCCGGTTCGCATAGTGCTGATGAAAATTGCGGGGCGTGTAAGTGTCTTCGCCAAATTGAAAGATGGTGGGACGGCTCATGATTTTGGACAGGGGCGTAAAGCCGTTTTCCAATGCACTTAAATAGACGACCGGTTTGAAAGACGATCCGGGTTGTCTGCGGGCAAAAACCCGGTTGTATTGAGATTGTTGATAATCCTTTCCGCCCACCATGGCTTTGATGTGACCGGTGACCGGATCCACGGAGATCAGGGCGCCTTGCAGATCTTTGTCATCCCGGATATGCTGTTGCACCGCTTTTTCCGCCGCTTTTTGCATGTCTGTATTCAAGGTGGTGTAGATTTTAAGCCCGCCGCTCCGGACCAGCGATTCGTCCAGTCCGTACCGGGTGACCGCGGTTTGGATGATGTAATCGCGGAAATAACTGGCTTTGGCCGGCTTGGACCGGGACAAGGGATGCATGCTGATGGCCTGGTTCTTGGCAGCTTCGGCCTCTTCCGGAGAGATGAACCGGTTTTTCACCATGAGATCCAGGATGTGATGTTGCCGCTTTTTGGCCCGGTTGAGATGGCGGTAAGGGGAATAATAATAAGGCCCGCGGGGAATTCCTGCCAAAAGGGCGGATTCAGCCAAACTCAGTTCTTCCGGCTTTTTGTTGAAATACATTTTGGAAGCCCGTCCGATTCCGTAAGCCCCGTGGCCGTAATAGATCTCATTGAAATACAGTTCCAGGATTTCATCTTTTGTGTAATGCAACTCCAATTGCAAAGTATAGATCGCTTCTTTCAGTTTCCGGGTCCAAGTCCGGTCATGCGTCAAATAAAGGTTTCGGGCCAATTGCTGGGTGATGGTGCTGGCCCCTTGCACCACCCCGCCCGCTTTTAAGTTGGCAAAAACGGCCCGCGCAATTCCGGAAACGGAAAATCCGTGATGGCGGTAAAAATCTTTGTCCTCGGCCGCCAAGGTGGCATGGATCAACGATTTGGGAAGTTGATTCAAACGGATGATGTCCCGGGGTTCCCCGTGATCCAATGAGCCGATCACCCTTCCCCGGTCATCCAGCATCATGGAACTGGCGTATGTATCGGGAGGAGGGAGCGGGCGCCCTTTCAGGTAAAGCAAAGCAAGCCCGCAGAAAAGGGAAAAAAGGATGATGCTGATGAATGCCAATTTGACCATGTGTGCAAGACGCAGGATGATTTTTGCCAGGCGGGGGACATGCCCGGGTTGGACACCGGTTGGGAAATCCTGTTTTTTCACAAATAGGCTCCTTCCTTCCAACAAGTTGACAAAGGGTATTATGCGGAGCCTTCAGGAAAAATATACCTGAAAAAATTATGTTTGTATTTCCCGGGAAAAATGATTGTAACCACTGAAAACATGCATTATTCTTAGTATGTTATGGATTTGGTCAGTGTGGACAGGATGAAAGGAGATTGGATGGAAGATGGACATGGAATTGTGGTATACGGAAAAACAAACCAAAAACCACGGAATTACCACAAAAATTAAGCAAACCTTATATCACGACAAATCAGAGTATCAATCGTTGGATGTCATAGATACCATTGAATTCGGCAAGATGCTGGTTTTGGACGGAATGGTGATGACCACTGACCGCGATGAATTTGTTTATCATGAAATGATCAGCCATGTGGCCATGAATACGCATCCGGAGCCGAAACACGTTTTGATTGTCGGTGGCGGGGATGGCGGCGTCGTTCGCGAAGTTTTGCGCCATCCTTCCGTCGAAAAAGTGGTGTTGGCTGAGATCGACGGAAAAGTGATTGAAACCGCCAAAAAATATTTCCCGCAAATTGCCGGCAAGTTGAGCGATGAGAGGGTGGACATCCAAGTGACGGACGGCGTGCGCCATATTCAGGAGAATAAAGGAAAATATGATGTGATTATTGTGGATTCCACCGAACCGGTCGGGCCGGCCGTGGGTCTGTTCCAAAAACCGTTTTACGAAGGGATTTACGAAGCTTTGAAAGAAGACGGGATCATGGTCGCGCAAACGGAATCCCCGTGGTTTAACCGGCCGCTGATCCGTCAGGTGTTCCGGGACATTTCCCAAACGTTCCCGATCGCCCGCCTTTATACGGCCAGCATTCCCACCTATCCCAGCGGGTTGTGGAGCTTTACCATCGGGTCCAAAAAATATGATCCGCTCGATGTGGATGAACAGTCCATTCGCGATCTGGACACCCGTTATTATCATCCGAAGATGCACCATGCTTTGTTCGATTTGCCACGGTTTGTTGAGGAGCTGTTAGAGGATGGGGAGGAAAACGATGCGCTTTGACGAGAAATATTCCGGAAACGTGTTTATCGGAGCCGGCGATGATTTTGACCGGGCTCAGGCCGTGATTTACGGCATGCCGATGGACTGGACCGTCAGCTTTCGCCCGGGTTCCCGCTTCGGACCGGCCCGGATCCGGGAAAGCTCTTTGGTCCATGAGGAATACAGCCACTATTTACAACGTGAGTTGTCGGAAGTGACTTATTTTGATGCGGGGGACATTCCCCTTCCGTTCGGGAATGCGGAAAAAAGCTTGCAGTGTATCAGGCAGTTCGTGAGAAAAGTCCTGGATGCCGGGAAATTCCCCTTGGGACTGGGAGGGGAACATCTGGTGACCTGGCCGGTGGTGGAGGAAGTTTACCGGGCTTATCCCGATCTGGCCGTGATCCATATTGATGCCCATGCCGATTTGCGGACCGATTATGAAGGGGAAATTTATTCCCATGCCACCCCTTTGCGCAAAATCGCCGAGCGGATCGGAGGCGAAAATCTTTATCAGTTCGGCATCCGCTCCATGACCAAAGAAGAAGTGATGTATACCGGTGAAGCCGGAATTCATTTTTATCCGTTTGATGTGGTGGAGCCGTTGAAACAATGCCTGCCTGAACTCAAAGGGCGTCCGGTTTATGTCACCATCGACATCGATGCGTTGGACCCTGCGCACGCTCCGGGTACAGGAACACCCGAACCGGGGGGAATCACGACGCGGGAAATGTTGCAGGCCATCCATGCGATCGCCCGCTCGGAAGTGCGTGTGGTCGGGGCCGATTTGGTCGAAGTGGCGCCTTGCTACGATCACAGTGAGCAAACCCCCATTTTGGCGGCAAAACTGGTCCGTGAAATGCTGCTCGGTTTTGTTAAGTAAAAAACGTCACGTCCGGTGCCGTTTCCCCCTGATCAAGGGGGTTTTTTTCATATGGCGCCCTCAAGATTGGCAAACGGCAAAAACCAGTGATAAGATACTAATATTAGACAGAAAGGGGCAGGATGATGATTCCGGTCAAGATCTACATTGAATCGGTCATTCAATCGGAACCGGACCAGGAACCGGATGTGATCAAACAAGAAGTGAGCGGCCGCTTTCAAGAAAAGGAAAACGGAGAGTGGGTCCTGAAATATGAGGAAAACAGCGGAACCCGTGAGGAAGTGAAAACCTCTGTCAAGTCCATGCCGGAAAAGGTCACGATCATCCGGCAAGGCGCCGTTTCCTACCGGCAAAGTTACGAACCGGGGAAGACGTTGGGAAGCATGGTTCACACACCTGCCGGAATCACGGAAATGGAAGTCACCACGTTGACGTATGAGCGGAAGCTTAAAGGGCAGGAAGGATGGATTGATTTTTCCTTTTTATTACATATGGGTCAACAAAATTTAGGAAAATACCAGTTGAGTTTACGGTGGATGGGAGGATCATGGAATGAGTCTGCTTGAGCAGAAAAAAGAGAAGTTGAAACAGGAACTGAAACAAGCGGTGATGCAGGCCGGACTGGCTGAGGAAAAAGAGATTCCGGAGATACTGCTCGAAGTGCCGAGGGAAAAAGAGCACGGGGATTGGGCCACCAACCTTGCCATGCAACTGACCAAAGTGGCACGCAGAAATCCACGTGAAATCGCGGCAAAAATTGTGGAACACTTGGACAAAGAGAAAAATCACATTGAAAAAATCGAGATTGCGGGCCCCGGATTTATCAATTTCTTCCTGGACCGCAGCTTTTTGGTCGATGTGCTGGATGAGATCGACCGCCAAAAAGAAAAATACGGATATTCCCCGGCCGGGAAGAACGAAAAAGTGAATGTCGAGTTTTGTTCCGCCAACCCGACCGGTTCCCTTCATCTGGGCCATGCCAGAGGCTCGGCGGTGGGCGATGCCTTGTGTAACCTGTTGGAAGCTGCCGGATATGATGTCACCCGTGAATATTACATCAATGATGCCGGGAACCAAATCCACATGTTGGCGTTGTCGCTGGAAGCCCGTTATCTGGAACAGCTGGGGCAGCCCGTTTCCTTCCCGGAAAACGGTTATCGCGGGCAGGACATTATCGACCTGGCAAAAGAGCTGGTGGAACAAGAGGGCGACCGTCTGTTAAAGATCGACCGGGAAGAACGGATCCAAAAATTGCGTGAATACGGGAAAAAGCGCCTGCTTGACAAAATCCGGGAAGATTTGGCCCGATACCGTGTGAAATTTGATGTCTGGTTCAGCGAAACCTCGCTTTATGAATCAGGAGCCGTGGAAGAAACCCTGAAGGCATTGAAGGAACGGGGTTACACCTATGAAAAGGACGGGGCTTTGTGGCTGAAATCCACTGAATTCGGGGATGACAAAGACCGTGTTCTGATCAAAAAAGACGGCTCTTACACGTATTTAACCCCGGATATCGCTTATCACCGCAATAAATTCCACCGGGGATTCGACCGGTTGATCAATGTTTGGGGAGCCGACCACCATGGCTATATCGCCCGGATGAAAGCGGCGCTGGCTTCCTTGGGGTATAACCCGGATCAACTGGAAATCGTGATTACGCAAATGGTGAAATTGTACCAAAACGGCGAACTGGTCAAGATGTCCAAACGGACCGGCAAAGCCGTGACCCTCGTCGATTTGATGGAAGAAGTGGGAACGGACGCCGCCCGGTATTTCTTTGTCATGAGAAGTCCGGACACGCATTTGGATTTTGACATGGATTTGGCGGTTTCCAAGTCCAATGAAAACCCGGTTTATTATGTCCAATATGCCCATGCCCGGATGATGAGCGTGTTTCGCCAGGCGGAGGCAAAAGGCATCACTCCTTCCAGAGACCGCGAAGATTTGAAATTGCTCCGGGAGGAACAGGAATACGACTTGTTGGAGAAATTGGGAAGTTTCCCGGGCGAGATTGCTTCCTCGGCCGTGCAGCTGGCTCCCCACAAGTTGGTTCGTTATCTGTATGAGTTGGCTTCCGACTTCCATCGCTATTACAACGCCCATCGCGTCATCAGTGATGATGTCAACCTGTCGCGGGCGAGACTGGCTTTGCTTCAAGGAATCGCCCAAGTGATCCGGAACGGATTAAATTTGATCGCAGTGGACGCACCGGAGCAAATGTAATGTTATACTAGCTAGAGGGGGGAATCCCTTCTGGCTTTTTTTATGCCATCATCATAGTGGTATTTTTCATATGTTGAATGAATGTTTGAAAAAATGTAACATTCTATCACTGAAAACCGAGTTTTAATAGAGATGCTCAGACCTTTTTTTGTTGCTTGGGAAATGAAAGATATGATTTGGATAATAAACACTGCGATTAAGGAGATAGAATGATTATGGAAGGAATGAAGCTGGCGGAGAGATATGAGATCCTTCACTCTCTGGGCGGGGGCGGCATGGCGGTTGTGTACAAGGCAAAGGACCTGGTGATTGACCGGTATGTTGCGATCAAGGTGATGAACAATTCATTGATTCATGACCAGGATTTTGTCCGGCGTTTTATCCGGGAGGCAAAAGCGGCCGGCAGTTTGTCCCATCCCAATATTGTCAGTGTCTATGATGTGGGGCGGGAAGGTTCCATCTATTACATGGTGATGGAATATGTGGACGGTCCGTCGCTGATTGACCTCATTAAAAAAGAAGGTCCTTTCCCGCCGGAAAAAGCGGTGAAAATTGCGTCACAGATATGTGACGGTTTGTCTCATGCCCATCGTCACGGGATTATTCACCGTGACATCAAACCACATAATATTTTGGTCGGTTCCGACCAACGTTACAAGTTGACCGATTTCGGGATTTCGCATTTACCCAGTGCCGCCACCGTCAAAACCAAAACTGGTTATGTCATGGGATCTGTTCATTATTTCTCCCCGGAACAAGCTTCAGGGAGAAAGGTGGACTACTCTTCGGATTTATATTCATTGGGAATCGTGATTTATGAGATGTTGACCAAAAAAGTTCCTTTTAACGGGGACAGTTCCATTTCCATTGCCTTGAAACATTTGCACGATCCGGTTCCGGACCCGACAACCTACAATCCGGATATTTCTGAATCGATGCGGCAAGTGTTGATGCGGGCGTTGGAGAAGGATCCGGAAAAACGGTACCAAACGGCAGCGGAATTGAAACACGCTTTGCAACAAGCCTTGGAAAAGCCGGATGCTTATATGTTGCCGGTGGACCGGCCAAAGAAGAAAAAATCAAGCAAATTCAGCCCCAAAAAAATCGGGATCTTGTCCGGTGTGGCGGTTGTCGGGCTTTTCCTGCTGACGTTCGGCATCAAAATGATCGGGGAAACCAAGCAGGAAAAGAAACCGGATCCGCCTTCTTCCACTCCGGCGGCTTCGCAAACACAGGCAAACGAGTCGCGCCCTGAATGGAACCATAAATGGTGGAAGGAAATTCCGGATGATGAAAAGACCGAAAGCAAAATGTTTCGTGATTTTGAAGTGAAGGGAGCCGACGGCCAATACGAGGTGACCCTCAAAGTGAACAATGACCTGAAAGGACGGACTTTTTATTATGATATTTATGTGGTGGACGGATTCAGTTCGCGGTTGGTGTTAAACGGCCGTTCGGTCACCTTTCACAAAGACAAGGATCAGGATTTTACGATGGTGGATTTTGACGTCAACATTCCCAAAGAAGCCATCATGCCCATATCGGGTGAGGGAATTGCCAAAATCACCATATACAGCCTCGACAAGAAATCAGAGAACCGGAAAGAAAAATACACCATCGACAATTTATTGCAGATGTGGGGAACGGTCCCCGAATCTGAAACCGGGAAAAAATCTGATTGACAGGAGGGAAATCCCCTCCTGTTTTTTGTCGGGTCAATCGGTTACAATGGATAGTGATGAATTTTAAGCACAATTCTGATTATTTTTCGGCACCAACCGCGGAAGGAGGAATTTGGTCTGATTCATACCCGCTTGTCCAAAAAAATGATTTGCCGGTTTCTGGATTGTTTGAATGAAGGGGTGCATATCGTCGATGCCCGGGGAATGACGGTTTTTTACAACAAAGCGGCTTCCAGGCTGGACGGCATGGACATTGACGAAGTCATGGGCGTCCATGTGCTTGAGGCCTTCCCTTCATTGACGCAGAAAACGAGCACGCTTCTGAACGTGCTGCAAACGGGAAAATCCATCGAAGAAAAACAGCAGTCGTTTATGAACCGGAGAGGACAGAGGGTGCTGACCGTCAACCGCACCATTCCACTCCGGGTCGGGGGCGAAGTGGTGGGAGCCGCTGAAATTTCGCGCGACATCACGCAGGTGAAGGAATTGTCCGACCAGGTGATTCACTTGCAAGAAAAAATGAACCCGCCGCCCCGCCGCTTCACTTCAAAAAAACAATCCTTTTACCAGTTTGCCGATATTGTGACGCAAAACCCGGTGATGCTGAAGGAAATCGAGAAAGCCAAGCGGGCTGCGCAAACCAAATCCCCCGTTTTGGTAGTCGGTGAAACCGGAACCGGAAAGGAATTGTTTGTCCAATCGATTCACAGTGCCTCCGGTCGTGTAAAGGGACCGTTTATTGTGCAAAATTGTGCGGCGATTCCGTCAACTCTGCTGGAAGGGATCTTATTTGGCACGGTGAAGGGAGCTTTTACAGGATCCGAAGACCGCCCGGGGTTATTTGAATTGGCGGATGGAGGAACGTTGTTCCTGGATGAAATCCAATCGATGCCGATTGAGTTGCAGGCCAAATTATTGCGGGCACTCGAGGAAGGCGGTGTCCGGCGCGTCGGGGATGCGAAATTCCGGTCGGTTGATGTGCGAATTATTGTGGCGACCAACGAAGATCCGCTCATCAGCATGCAAAAAGGGAAGTTGAGGAAAGATTTGTACTATCGCATCCATGTGGTGGGAATTCATCTTCCTCCTTTACGGGAGCGGAAAGACGACATACCGTGTTTGACCCGGTATTTTTTCCGGAAGTTAAAGGCCGAAATCGATTCGCCGTCCGGGGAAATCGACGAGGAAGTGTTCCAAGTGTTCCAGCAGTACCACTGGCCCGGAAATGTCAGAGAGTTGGCACATACCATTGAAGGGGCTTTGACGTTGGCGACCGAAAAAAAACTGCGTGTCGATCATCTGCCCGGCCATTTCAAAAACAGAAAGTCCGATGACGGGATCCAATTTTCAACTTTATGCAAAGAAAATGGCAAGTCACTGCGGGAAGTGGTGAGAGAAGTGGAAACCCGGCTGATCCGGCAGGCGATGAAAGAAACCGGAGGCAATGTGTTAAAAGCTGCCCGTCGGTTGGGGATTCCACGCCAGACCCTGCAATACAAACTGAAGAAAATCAATTCGGTTTAAAAAGTGCCCAAAATTGGGCTTTTTTTTATGTGAAAAAACCGTGCTTTCCCCATTTTTTCGCTTGGCACCGGATTTGCATGCATAAAGGGTGAGAGGAGGGAGCGACTTGATTTATCCGAAAGGCCACCCTTATGGGTTGCATCGTGTGATGGAACCGGCCGGTACGTTGCCGCAACCCGCCTGGAAGCTGAATGCGGATCCGGTGGTTTATGACAATGAATTGTTGATTGACGTGGATTGCTTAAACATTGATTCCGCTTCTTTTCAGCAATTGAAAGAAGAAGCCCGCCATGACCCCGGCAAGGTGGAAGAACAGATTTTGGCCATTGTTTCCCGCCGCGGAAAAATGCACAATCCGGTGACAGGGTCCGGCGGCATGTTGATCGGCACGGTGCAGGAGGCCGGCCCCCGGTTTCCGGCCCGTAACGTCAAAAAAGGGATGAAAATCGCTACTTTGGTGTCCTTGACACTGACCCCGCTTCGCATCGAAAAGATCAAAAAAATACACATGGATACCGGGCAAGTCGAAATCAAGGGGCAGGCTGTCCTGTTTGCCAGCGGTCCGTTTGCCTTTTTGCCGGATGACATCCCGGAAAAAGTGGCACTGGCTGTTTTGGACGTATGTGGTGCCCCCGCCCAAACGGCCCGCCTGGTTAGGCCGCAGGACCGGGTGGTGGTGCTGGGAGCCGGCGGAAAGTCGGGACTGCTCAGTTTGTATCAGGCATGGAAAAAAGCAGGCAAGTCCGGGCAAGTGATCGCCATTGAGGCCGGCGAAAAGGCATGCCGGGAGATTCGTTCCCTGGGGCTGGCCCATGACGTGATCCGGTTGAATGCCACGGATCCGATGGCGGTTTATGAGGCGGTTCACACCGCAACCCGCGGGAAGCTGGCCGATTTAACCATCAACTGTGTCAATGCTTCTGATACGGAGCTTTCCTCCATTTTGGCCACCCGGGATCAAGGATTGGTATATTTCTTCAGCATGGCGGTACAGTTCACCAAAGCGGCTTTGGGAGCGGAAGGAATGGGCAAAGACGTGCAGATGATGATTGGAAACGGTTATGCTCCCGGGCACGCAACGCTGGCTTTTCAGTCTCTTCGCGAATGCGACCGGTTGTTTCAAGTTTTTGCCAAACGCTATCAATGAAAGGGGTCGGAAGATGATGAGAGATTGGCGTGAAATCGAACTGTGGAAAAATGTGACGGAGGAACAGTGGAATGACTGGCTGTGGCAACTGACACACACCATCCGCAATTTTGAAGACTTAAGCAAGGTGATCCGTTTGACGCCGGAGGAGATCGAAGGGGTGAAGATCTCCAAACAGACGATTCCGCTGAATATCACGCCGTATTATGCACTGTTGATGGATCCCGATGATCCGAAAGATCCCATCCGGATGCAATCGGTGCCGATTTCTGCCGAATTGGACCGCACTCCTTACGATATGGAAGATCCGCTGTTGGAAGATACGGATTCCCCTGTCCCCGGATTGACCCATCGTTACCCGGACCGGGTCCTGTTTTTGATCACCAACCAATGTTCCATGTATTGCCGCTATTGCACGCGCCGCCGCTTTTCCGGGCAAATCGGGATGGGCGTTCCCAAAAAACAGATGGATGCCTGCCTCGACTACATCCGGAACACGCCCGAGGTCAGGGACGTGCTGTTGTCCGGGGGAGACGGATTATTGGTCAACGACCGGATTTTGGAGTATTTGCTGAAAAACCTGAGCGAAATTCCCCATGTGGAAATCATCCGGATCGGAACCAGGGCCCCGGTGGTTTTCCCGCAACGGATCACCGAAAATTTGTGCAATATTTTGAAGAAATATCATCCGGTATGGCTGAACACGCATTTTAACCATCCGAAAGAAATCACGCCGGAAGCCAAACGGGCTTGTGAAATGCTGGCGGATGCGGGGGTTCCGCTGGGAAATCAGTCCGTGATTCTGGCGGGGATCAATGACTGTCCGCATATCATGAAAAAATTGATGCATGAGTTGGTGAAAATTCGTGTCCGGCCTTATTACATTTACCAATGCGATTTATCGGAAGGCATCGGGCACTTCAGAACCCCTGTTTCCAAAGGGTTGGAAATCATCGAGTATTTGCGGGGGCATACGTCCGGTTATGCCGTTCCCACGTTTGTGGTCGATGCGCTGGGAGGAGGAGGCAAAATTCCGCTCAGCCCGAATTATCTGATCTCGCAAAGCACCGAAAAAACCGTGTTGCGCAACTTTGAAGGCGTAATCACCAGTTATCCCGAGCCGGCACATTATAAACCGCACAACAAAGAAGAATGCGAATACTGCCAGGCGGCCGGAGAGCAAGTGGGAATTGCGGCTTTGATGAACGATGAACGAATCAATCTGGAGCCGAAACAATTGACACGGGAAGACCGGCGTGTCCAACCGTCTTAAGGAACGGGGCCATGGGTTTAAAAAAAGAAATTGCTTCCCTGTCTGTCATCGGACTGTCCAAAAACGCCGGAAAAACAACCGTGTTGAATGCATTGATCCGCGATGCCCCCGAAGCCGGTGTGCTCGGGATATTAAGCATGGGAGTGGACGGGGAGAAACATGATGCCATAAGCGGCAAGGAAAAGCCGTTGATCCGGGTGAGGGAGAATATGCTGGTGGCCACTTCCGCCCACTGGCTGAACCGCCAACCGGGACACTGGGAAGTGATTCAATCCTGCGGAATCCAATCGGTGATGGGGGAAGTGTTCATTGCCCGCGCCAAACGGGAGGGGACGGTCCTGTTGGCAGGCCTTCCTTCCAAAAGCGGGGCCAAGCGGGCGATGGAGTTGTTAAGACGGGCCGGTGCACAAAAAATCCTGCTGGACGGGGCTTATGACCGGCGATCTCCGTCCAGTCCCCAACTGACCGATGCCACCATTCTTGTCATCGGGGCTTCCCTTGATTCAAACTTTGCCGGGGTCATCCGCAAAGCCGGGGAATGGAGCCGTTTGCTGCGCCTGAAGGCATGCGACTGTTTCCCGGAACAAAAAGCCGGGTCCTTGGCTTTGGAAAAAAAGCGGGTGGTTGGCATTTTCGGCAACCGCATCGAAGTGCTTCCTTTCTCCGGGTTGTTTTCCATCCGGGAGGAAGGGGAGTGGTTGCAAAACGAATGGCAGGCACTGGCGATCAGCGGGGCGTTGACCGATCGGATGTTGCAAATGTTTCTCCGCTGCCGGAAGGCGGTCCGTATCATTGTTCCCGACATTACACATTTATTTGTCAGCATGCCGGTGCTTCGCCGTTTTTATAACCAAGGAGGGGAAATCCGCGTCCTGAAACCGATCCGTCTCCTCCGGGTGGCCGTCAATCCGGAATCGCCGGACGGATATTCCTTTCCTCCTGGGGAGATGAAAGAAAAAATTGGCCGCCTTTTTTTTCCCGTCCCCGTGGTCGATGTGATGCGGGACCGGTATAAGCAGGGAGGGTGGTGTGATGTTTTGTGATGAACGTACGGCCAAAGAAATCGGCCTCTTGGATTGCCTGGACTTGTTTCAGCCGCTCACCCCTTACGGAAAAGAGCAAAAGGCTTGCCGGCCGTTTTTGCCGGGAGAGGAAGAAGCTTGGCAGCAATGTTTAAACGAGCAAGCGGAGATCAAACAGCAATTGGATGCCTTTTCCATACGGGAACCGGTTCATGCCCTTCTTGCGAACCTCCCGGACATTTCCCCCGTTTTGCGGAAACTGGAGGAGTCCCGGTTATTGGACTTGACGGAATGGTACCAATTGAAAACTTTTTTATACAACACGCAGAAGCTCCATTCGTTGTTGAAACAAACCACGCTCTCCCGCATGATTCTCAAAAACAAAGCGATGGAAAAACAATGCGAAAAGGCTTTTCTCCTTTTAAACCCCGCCAAAACGCGCACCTCTTCTTTTTGGTTTGATGATGCCTACGATGACCGTTTAAAAGAAGCCAGAAAAACGCTCAGGAAATTGCAGGCAACCGTCAAGCGGGATCAGGAACAAAAGGCGGCCGGGATTGCGGAAAAAACAGGGCAAACTTGCAACCGGTTTGGCGAATGGGTGGTGCCCCGGGACACGGAAGGGGACCGGTTGTTAAAAGAAGAGGAGGAATTGATGCTGGTCCGGCAAACGGCCCATGAATCGGTTTACCGCTTGAAAAACGGGCATCCCCTGTCCCGTGAAATCGCCGGATGGGAAGAAAAGATCGCCCGGATCGAACAGGAAATCAACCGGTGGTTGGTACAAGAAATGGCTCCGTTGGTTCCGGATTTCCGTCAGTGGCTGGTTCACATCACCCGGTTCGATTTGCAATGGGCCCGGATCCGGGC
>NZ_JACETT010000012.1:0-1466 GCF_013912365.1 Thermoactinomyces intermedius | reverse complement strand
AAAAGATAGCAAACAGTGCACCACCAAAACCGAAAATCCCACCGATAAGCCCAAGAACAAATTCTGTTGTCCGGCTCATTGTCTATCCTCCTTATTGCACTTTGATTTCAAACTCAACCTTTTTGGTGTTCATAAAATCGGATGACATCACTTCGCCTAAATCCATTTTGATTTCTTTGACTGACTTGGGGTCCAGACGGTCATTATTATTGGTCAAGAAAGTTAGAACGCCATTTTGTTTGACACCGCCTGCAATCTCGCCACCAACTGAATCACCCATAAACATGTTGGCGTTTAATTGCTTATCGCCGACAACAATTTTCCCTTCTTGATCAGGCCACCAGGTGACTTGGTCTGAGTTTGTGTTCTCCAAGTTCATGCCGACCTCAATTCGATCCGGCTTGATGACAACCTCTGCAATGTTTACCTTGACTCCGAGTGCTTCAGTAGAGGCATTTGCTTTGAATCGCTTTTCGTCAGCTTTTTCAGCTTTGACTTCTTGTTTGGTCTGTTCGTTGGTCGCTTTAACTCCAGTATCAACATCATCGGGTCCGCACCCGGCAAGTAACAGCATCGACAGGCCGATTAATCCAATCTTTTTCATACTGTATACACTCCTCTATGTAGAGTTTTATATAATGAAAAGAAGAAGTATTTTGCACAAAAAGTGGAGGGGTGGGGTTACCCCTCCCTAAAGAGTCGTTGAGAATCGTTGAGAATGGCATTAGGGGATAAGTATTAAATTGTTGGCGGTTTAAACTGCCGGCGGTTCACCATGAAGGAACATACCTAATCACCTCCTTTGCAGGATTCACGCTTTTTCACCGCGAATCCTAAGAATCGCCAGTGTTAATCCGTGGTAATCAATCGCCTTTTTGTTGTATAATTCGATTAAGTCTAATTTTTCAACACATTCTTTGCATGCCTTGATCCCGTCATCCCATAATCCGGCAGGATCTTGGCATATTTTTATTTCTGATCGTTTTTTCTCCTGATAGCAAAAAGCGCAAATATCATTGCTTTTGGTTAAGTATGGTTGTGGCTCCATGTTTAACAGACTTCTGATTTTCTTTTCTTCACGGTCCGCAATTCGGGAGATTTTCTCCTGAATCCCCATGCTCCCTTTCATCTCCCCCATCGCTGATTAATTTATAAACCTCTGACTCTGGAATACGCCACATTCCTTGCACCTTTTTTGCCTGGACCCTACCTTCGCGACACCATTTTTTCACAGTATACGAGTCAACTGATAATAGCTCGGCAACCTTGCTTGGTTTAAGCAGTTTTTCTGTCACTATCCCTCCCCCTTTTCTTCCACATTTTGAATATAGTTCGTCTTCAAAATTCCTGTCAAAGCGTTGATATCTATATATATTGATGGATATCTGTTGCTTTCCATTGCATTCTGGCAAAAAAAAATTAGGGTATCAAACCCTAATAACTGTTGTTTGGTTAGGTTAAGTGTG
>NZ_JACETT010000011.1:0-29006 GCF_013912365.1 Thermoactinomyces intermedius | reverse complement strand
GTCAGCAAAATTCTGTAAAATTTCTCTCTCAGTTCAGTGAACTTGGATCATCGGAAAACAAAATCATTTTTTGCGGTTTTCTTTTTACACAATTTCTGGGACTTAATCGCGACGAACAACGATATCGAGAAAGTGCGGCGGCTCGCCGGCCATAACCACATCGCCACGACCTCGCGGTATTTAAAGGACAGCTACAGTGATTTAGCCGATGCGGTCGAGGAGTTGCCGAAATTCTAATGAATTTATTCCGGAAAGGGGAAACGATCAATGATGGATCAATTGAAAGTCATTGACGGGTATTTTGAAGAAATAGCGAAAAACGGTGTTTCATTTAGGGCGTCTAGCGAATCATAAGCTGACGCCCTAATAGATTTTTCGCTTTTCGGTGAAAGTTTTCAGTGAGTTACGCTAAAGATGAAAGACGTTCTCTAACACGTTTTTTTAATTTTTCTACATCAGCCTTTCGATCAAGTATATGCATCTTTCTATGACAGTTTGGACAAAGAGCGATGGTATTTTCGATGGTATCATCGCCGCCACGCGACAACCATTCAATATGATGGGTCTCTAAATAGGGGTTTCCATCCTTATCATTAAATGGTGCTGGCTGATCACTGATCACAAAGCTGACAAATGCCATTTGCCCATCTCTTGGCATATTCACTGACATAAGGGTTTCGCTCATATGCAGTTGTACTCGTTGAACGCTTAATAGCTTTTTATTAGTGTGTTTTGCCCTTGCTTTTAATTCTTCATCTGAGAGCTTTTTAGCTATCTTTTCTCTGTATCGATTTTTGCTTTCAATCCACTCTTGTGGGATTTCGATTGGTTGCGTATTTTCCTTTAATTTTAATGGAAAAATCCAAACTAATCTTAGGTTATTTTCTATATCTAATTGTTGATCTTGGTACGGTTGATCAGCTAGCTCAACTTGTCCCATGAACACATATTCATTTTCTCGGAATACTTCAAAAAGATAGAGGTCTACTCCATTGGTAGTTGATTCTGCCAATGTTTTGTTTTGTTGGAAGTCTAATTTCTGATCTCCTACTCTCCCCATTCCAGTATAATGAAACACATCGCCTTCCCATCGATCTTCGTACAAAGCCTTTGTGTGGTCTGATATCAATACAAGGGAATTCGTTCTTTTCGAACGTCTCATTCCACCTTGAGGTGCACATTGGAAGATGGAAACAATCTCATCATTCCTTAATATTTGCCCTGGAACCAATTCATCGATTGTCATGGCTAATGGTATTCCTCCATTTGTTTTTATTCATCGATTGTATAATAATCTATTAACTTAAATTTCTAAAGAGTAAAAATCAAAATTTTATTCCAGTTGCACTCAAGTTTCTGAAAAGAAATGACAAACTCTTGTATCATCTTTAAAATAAAATTAGACCATATAACCAAACATTCCAGGAGGTACACAATGGAAAATACGAAGCAAAAACTGACGTTGCAACAACTAGAGTCTCATTTATGGGAATCTGCCAATATACTACGGGGGTCAATCGATAGCTCCGATTATAAAAACTACATATTCGGTCTATTGTTTTTGAAACGACTAAATGACGTGTTCGTCGAAACTGCGGAGCGCATCGAGCGCGAAGAAGGAGAAGACTACGGATGGTACGACCGCGACGAGCACCAATTTTTTGTGCCGGAACGAGCGCGCTGGTCGTATATCACCTCTCTTACCCAAGACATCGGTGCAGCAATCAATAAGGCATTCGAAGAACTAGAGGAAGAAAACCCAGCACTAGAAGGCGTTCTCGCAAGTATTGACTTTAACGACAAAGAAAAATTACCAGATAAACTATTGCTTCAATTACTTCAACACTTCAGCAAAATCGACTTGCGCAACGAAAACTTATCCGATCCGGACATTCTCGGACGCGCTTACGAATACCTCATTAAACAATTCGCTGATGACGCAGGGAAAAAAGGTGGCGAGTTCTACACTCCTTCCCAAGTTGTTCGTCTAATCGTCAAACTCATTAGACCAGAAGAAGGGATGCGTATATGCGATCCGACGGTCGGAAGCGCGGGAATGCTTATTCAAGCTGTTGACTACATCAAGGAAAAGGGAGGCAACCCTCGCAACCTCACACTACATGGACAAGAAAAGAACTTAAACACATGGGCCATTGCAAAAATGAACTTGCTTTTGCATGGCTTAAGCGATCATCGCATTGAAAAAGGCGATACGATCCGCGAACCGAAATTGCTGGATGAAAACGGAGAATTGCTTTTATATGATCGAGTCATCGCCAATCCGCCATTTTCCTTGAAAAACTGGGGGCGTGAAGAAGCCGAAGCCGATCCATATGGCCGTTTCCGATTCGGTTTACCACCAAAAAACGCAGGTGATTTGGCGTTTGTCCAACACATGATTGCGACCCTCAATCACCGGGGAATTGCTGGAGTCGTCATGCCACACGGCGTTTTATTCCGTGGAGGAGCAGAAGGGAAAATTCGCCAAGGTATTCTTGAAAAAGACTTGTTAGAAGCAGTAATCGGCCTACCAGCTAACTTGTTCTATGGAACGGGTATTCCAGCATGCATCCTTATCTTCAATCGAAACAAAGCACCAGAACGAAAAAGACATGTACTATTTATTGACGCGTCGCGTGACTATCAAGAAGGAAAGAACCAAAATGTCCTTCGCGATCAGGACATTGATAAGATCGTATCTGCCTTTGAAAAATGGGAAAACCAGGACAAATATTGTCGCGTCGTTTCTCTCGAAGAAATCAAAGAAAATGACTACAACTTAAACATCGCTCGATATGTCGACGCCACCGAAGAAGAAGAACAAATCGACATCGCTGTAGCTCTTCGCCAACTCCGTCAGCTAGAAAAAGAGCGGGAGGAAATCGAAAAAGTGATGTACGGGTATTTAAAGGAGTTGGGGTATGATGATTGAATGGAAAAGCTTTTTATTAGGGGATGTTATTGAATATGCTAATGGATCATCATTCCCTAATAGATTTCAGGGATTAAAACAAAAAAAATACGATTTTTATAAAGTAAGCGATATGAACAACCCGAAAAATTTTATGTATATGGTTGAAGCTGAAAATACAGTTGATGATGAAATTGTAGAAAAATTGAAGGCGAAAGTGCATCCAAAAGATACAGTCATATTTCCGAAAGTAGGAGCCGCTCTTCTAACAAACAAAAGAAGAATTCTCTCGAAACCATCCCTATTTGATAACAATATAATGGGAATTAAACCAAAAAAAGAACTATTACCTTTATATCTCTACTATTTTATGTTAACTATAGATTTTGCAAAATACGTTCAGTCAGGTGCTGTGCCCTCTATTAATAAAACAATTATAGATAATATACCTATCAATTTGCCATCTCTTCCCGAACAACGCAAAATCGCTGCCATCCTTTCATCTGTCGATGAGGCGATTGAAAAAACAGAAACCATCATCGAGCAAACAGAAAAAGTGAAAAAAGGACTGATGCAGCAACTCCTCACCAAAGGAATCGGGCATACGAAATTTAAAAAGACGGAAATTGGGGAGATTCCGGAGAAGTGGGAAGTTAAAAAAATCGGAGAAATAGCAAGTGTTGAATACGGTATTTCAGAGTCCGTGTCCTCTAACACTGATCCAAGCATTGGAATACCAATTCTCACAGGAGCAAACATTACATTAGACGGAACACTTGATTTATCAAAGTTAGTTTATATTGAGAAAAAACAACAAGAGAGATTCCAATTAAAGAAAGGGGATCTTCTCTTTAATTGGAGATCCGGAAGTCAACATCATGTTGGAAAAACAGCCATTTTTAATCTTGATGGAGACTATACTTATGCTTCATTTATCCTACGAATTCGACTAAATGAAGATTCACATAATGAATTCTACTATTACCTTCTTAATTATTTGAAATCAATAGATTACTTTATCAAAAATACATCTATGCAAGTGAATTTCAAATTGAATGCTAGTTCTTTTAAAGAGTTACTGGTTGTAAAGCCAACGTTGGAAGAACAAATTAGGATTTCAAAAATTATCAGTAGTGTAGACAAAAAGATTCAAAAAGAGAAAAATAGACTAAATCAACTTCAAACCATCAAACAAGGTCTCATGCAAGTCCTCCTAACAGGCAAAGTCCGGGTGAAGGTAGATGACGAGGTGGTGTCGTCGTGAGTTACGAATGGGCAAAGGAACGGCCAGTTGAACATCGATTAATCAAGCAATTAGAAGGAATAGGATATACGTACATTCCAGGACATGATCTCGATTCAGAGCGCATGTCCCATCGGGATGTCGTGTTAGAGAAACGGTTAAAACAGGCGATCCAGCGCCTGAATCCATGGATTGACGACATCAACCTCCATAAAGTCGTGCGTATGGTGACGCATATCAACGCCGCGAGCGTCATAGAGGCTAACGAGAAGTTCTACGACATGGTCGTCAACTACGTGTCTATCCAGCAAGACCTTGGAAAAGGGAAGAAAAGTCAGACGGTCAAGCTAATTGACTTTGAAAATCCCGAAAACAACGAATTTCTAGTAGTGAACCAATTCAAAGTCAGTGGGCCGATGGACACGATCATTCCGGATGTCGTGTTGTTTGTGAATGGGCTTCCGCTTGTCGTCATTGAATGCAAAAGCCCGACGAAGCCGCATCCAATCAATGAGGCGGTTCAGCAGCTTCTTCGCTACCAACAAGAAGCAGAGCGTCTCTTCCACTATAACCATGTCGTCGTGGCGACGTGCAATGAACAAGCTAAATTCGGATCTATTGGCGCAAGACTACGACACTTTGGGGAATGGAAAGACCCGTATCCGCTCAAAATTAGCGATATTGGCGACAATCCGACTCGTCAAGATGTGCTGGTTGCGGGAATGTTCTCGAAGAAGAACCTGCTTGATATGATCCAAAACTTTGTCGTCTACGAGGCGGAAGGCGGACGCACGATTAAGAAAGTCTGCCGCTATCAGCAATTCCGCGCCGTGAACAAGGCAGTCGAACGGATTTTAACAGGAAAGACGCCGAAGGAACGGGGCGGCGTCGTATGGGCAACACAAGGATCAGGGAAAAGTTTGACGATGCTATATCTGTCCGTCAAGCTGCGACGTCTGAAAGAATTGCGTAACCCATCCATTGTCATCGTTACCGATCGTACCGATTTGGACGAGCAAATCACCAATACGTTCCGTCGCTGCGGTTTCCCGAATCCGCAACGCGCTGAAAGCGTCAAAGATTTGCGTGAATTGTTACGAACCGCAACAGGTGCGACCATCATGACGACAATCCAAAAATTCCAAGATCACGCTGACGATGGAGATGATTTGCTTTTAAATGACGCCGACAACATCTTTGTCCTCGTCGATGAGTCGCACCGCACCAATTATGGTGGACTGGCGATGAACATGAGAGCATCTCTTCCAAATGCGGTATACATTGGATTTACAGGGACACCAATTGACAAAGAAGACCGCAGCACAGTCCAAACATTTGGTACGTATATTGACACGTACACCATCCAGCAGGCTGTCGAGGACGGGGCGACAGTCCCGATCTATTACGAAAGCCGCCTGCCGGAATTATGGGTCGAGGGTGAGTCGCTGGACGCGATTTTTGATCGTGTCTTTCAAGACTATTCGAAAGAGGACAGGGAACGGATCAAGAAGAAATACGCGACAGAAGAGGCCATTATCGGGGCACCGCAACGCATCCGCCGGATCTGTCTTGACATCATTGAACATTACGAGAAACATATCGCACCAAATGGTTTCAAAGCACAAATTGTCGCGATTAACCGTGAAACAGCCGTGCTGTACAAAGAAATTCTTGACGAACTAAACGGACCGGAATCGGTAGTTATCATATCTCCTAACAACAACGATGATGAAAGACTCAAAAAATACCATCTAACCAAAGAACAGCAAAAACATTACATCGAACGCTTTAAAAAGCCACTACATGAAGACAAGCTGGCGTTCATCATCGTGTGTGACATGTTGTTAACGGGGTTTGACGCGCCAATTGAGCAAGTGATGTACCTCGATAAACCGCTAAAGGAACATAACTTGCTCCAGGCGATCGCGAGAACGAACCGGACCTACGACAAGAAGACATACGGCCTCATCGTCGACTATTACGGCGTGTCCGCGTTCCTTAAGCAGGCATTGGCCATTTTTAACCCGACGGATATCCAGGGGGCGCTGACGTCGATCCAGTCAGAGATACCGCGACTGCAGTCTCGACATCGTGCCGCCATGCGCTTTTTTGACGGCGTCAATCGCGACGACATTGAGGCGTGCATGAAAGTGTTAGAACCAGAAGACGTGAGACACGCCTTTGACCGGGCGTTTAAACGCTTCTCCGAAAGCATGGACATGATTATGCCGCATCCGGAGGCAAAACCGTATTACGAGGATCTGAAATTTTTAGGGAAAGTGCGCCAATACGCGCGCAACCGCTTCCGAGACGAGCAGATGGACATTTCCGACTGCGGTGAAAAAGTGAAGAAGTTCATTTACGACCATATTTACGCGACGGATATTAAGGCGCTTCATCGCCCTGTCAGCATCCTAGAAAAAAATTTCGATGCTCATGTGAAAAATTTATCTACTGACCAAGCGAAAGCGTCAGAAATGGAACACGCGATCCGTCACGAAATTCGAGTGAAAATCAACGAAAATCCGGTGTATTACACATCGCTGAAGGAACGACTCGAACAGTTAATTAAAGCGAGAAAAGAAAAACGGCTCAACGACGCCCAGCACGTATTTGAGTTAGAAAAATTGATCGAGGAGATGCGCGGACAATCTAAAACCATTGAAGAAGAAGGCCTGACGCCGCAATCCTATCCGATTTTTCAATTGCTGCAAAAGGAATGGACCGATCAAGAAGAAGAGAAAGAACGGCTAAAAGAAATCACCCAGATCATTGTGGAACATATCGAAGGCCTCGTCGTCATCGACTGGGTTGACAAAGAAGGCGTCAAACGCGAAATGCGTCAAAAAATCAAGCACCAGCTCCGGAAAAGCAAATGCCCGTCCGATAAAATCGAGGCGCTTGCTCAGCAAATCGTTGAACTGGCGGAAATCCATTACAAAAAATAACGCACCCTTCATGGGTGCTTTTTTCTATATCGTTAGCGTCGGACCGTTCACACGCAGCCATTCTTTACGTTCCTCATAATCCGGCAAAATCGAACGTACCAGATTCCAAAAATTTTTCGAATGATCCGCGTAACGCAGATGGGCTAATTCATGCACAATCACATAATCAACAACGCGCATTGGGGCCAGAAAAAGACGCCAATTCAAATAAATCGCTCCCTGTGGTGTGCACGTTCCCCAGCGAAACTTCTGCTCTTTTACCGCAAGCTTCGCCTTCGTTACCCCTAGACGCTGTGCATAACGTTTCACCCGTTCTTCCGCTTTCACCTGCGCCCGCTGGATATACCAAGATTTTAATGTTTCACGAATCATAGGCACATGCTCTATATCATCGGCTGATGTTGGCGTTTCAATATAAAATTTCCCTTGATGAAATAACACTTTTACCTTATCGATATCTTGATTTTGTTTCACCTTAATTCGATAATACCGCCCTAAATACGGTAATTTCTCTCCACTAACAAATTCTAACGGAGCCGGTGGTCGCTTAATCTTATTCAAAGAGTTCCACTTATCTAAAATCCACGTTGCCTTCTTACGCAAAACTCGGTTTATTTCTTCCAGAACTAGATGATCGGGAGCTACCACTGTAACCCCCTCCATCCACTCTACAACAATAGAAATATCTTCTTTCCCTTTCACCTGCTGCAATGTGTACTCAATAGCTGTCTTCCCAAACTGAAAGGTAGGCATAAAACACGTCCCCCAAAATATCAAGTGATACCCCTATTATACAAGCCAGTTATCCCCACTTTTTCACTGGATTTATCCCCCAAAATCCCACTGCATAAATACCGATGCGTCCATGTGATCATTTACCTTCGTACATACGCGTGTCTATGTGTTGAAGAAATTTCCAATTTGAAAATAACAGACCTGAATCTCGAGTTAAAACGAATTCGTATTGTAGACAAAATAATGAAAGTAGTACCTATCTCGGAAGATTTTATTAGCCGAACTAGAGGATTAGTTGAAGTTTCGAGTGGGAATGGCCAAAAAAAGAAACTTTATGTTGCAGCATCTCCATATGTCTTTTATAGTCAACGATCACCCTGGTGCATCTACCAAAAATAAAAGATTGATAGTAAATTTATATTTGAGGAATTGAATTAGAGGGGGGTATATATGTACCGTTTCTATATGCTGAAGCGAGATGGCGCCAAAGTCAGAGAGTGCGCAATTGCACGAGATCGAGCGGAAGCAGCCAAAGTGATGAGTGAATACTTCGTTGACGGTAATAAGATTGAGAAAGAAGAACTCGAAGAAGTAGAGATCATCGAAGTTGAAACTGATAGGGGAACGATCACTTGGGAGCAATACCAAGAACGGTTTGATGAAGCTCTGTACTGGGGCTACTACGATCCCGAAGCAGAGAGATGGAACCGAATCATCCAAGACTGAAGAGACAAGGGGGGAATCCCCTTGTTTTTTAAAACCAACAAAAGAGGATTTTAATCCACAACAAAGAATCTGGTGTTTACATTTTTTTCTATCTGTATGGCCGTTTTTGGAGTTATCTCGGACTTACCCCTAGTAGGGGAGAGGGCGGTTTTTGCATAAGGATTTATAACGTAACAAGATTGATGTTATGTAACGTTACATGCGCTTCACAAGCGAATCAGACTGTATACGATATACAGAGTAAATTTAGACCCTAGGGGATCACACCAGCATGTGACCTCCTAGTGGTATGCCAACGCCCTGGCGGGCCGACTCCGGGAAGTCTACCTGAGGGGCTTTCTCATTGCCAAGACGCTTTCGCGGCATAAAATCGGCTACAGCAAAAAAAGTCCCCTTCAAGTTTTCAAGGGGAGTGGAGATAGGTATAAAAGTGAAATTCCTTCATGTGGGCAACCACAGCGAATACCAACCCCCAAGCGGGCTTCAGTTATTTTATTCTTAGCTAAATCCAATGTGCCTATTCAACATGGCTTTCGGCAAAAGAAAAACCTGCTTTGGCAGGTTTTGTTCACAGTAGGGAAAGACCGGCTGCTATCATTCTTATACAAAGTTTTTGGTAGGTATGCTATTTTGTTGAGGCGTTTTCCAAGGGCAGCTCTAAATAACTTAAAACAGCTCGTGCTATTAACACGGGCTGAGAAACGAGGTAAGCATACAAGGGAGGTATGTAAAGATACAGGAACATCTTTTGGCCTTGATCTGTTGTTATCGTACAAAACACTAGCCATTTAAACAATCGACCAATGGATTAAATTTCTTTTAAGACGGCTATGTTGCTTTGTCCATGCAAGAAACGGAGGAGACAGCGTAGCGAAATACGTTGGATAGTCACAAAACAAAACAACTGTAACATTAGAGGGGCAAATATGAAAGATTTGTTGTAAGTAGCCACTTTTGTTGATCATCGGGATCACCCTACTGAATTGGCAAGGGGAGGGGAGTTGGCATATTTTGATCGAATTTTCTTGAAACGATCAAAAAAAATCATATATAATCAAAAATGAAAAGGGGTATATTTCAAAGTGTTTATGAAACGGCAGCAAAGCATCCTGAAATACGTAAATGAACATCAACTGGTATCTGTCGCCGAACTTAGTGAAGTATTTGAAGTATCTGAAGCAACAGTTCGTCGTGACCTCAAAGAGTTGGAGAAATTAGGCCTTCTTCACCGTACCCACGGTGGGGCGATGGCTAAGGAAGGGGTGGGATTCGAGCCAAGTTTCCACGAGAAAAAGGACCGATTCGCTAAAGAGAAACGAAGCATCGCCGAAAAAGCCGTGAACCTGATCCAAGAAGGCGAAACAATTCTCCTGGATACGGGAACCACGATGCATCAACTAGCTCGGTTGTTAAAACATTTTTTCCGGTTGACCGTGGTGACCAATTCCCATCACATCCTTCAGGAGTTGCAATCCTCAGAACACCTGGAACTGATCAGTACGGGAGGGACTATACGAAAGGAAACCCTTTCCCTGGTTGGTCCGGTTGCAGAACAAATGCTGGGGATGGTAAGGGTCGACAAAGCGTTTATAGGAACTAACGGTCTTCATCTCAAGGAGGGAGTGACCACACCTAATTTGTTAGAGGCCCAGGTAAAACGGGCCATGATCCAGTCTGCGAAAGAGGTGATCCTCCTATGTGATCATAGCAAAATAAATCAAATCGCTTTCGCCAAGGTCTGTTCACTGTCTTCCATCGACATCTTGATCACGGACAAGGGAATCCCTTCTGATGTGTTGGAGGGCATTCGAGAAAAAGGCGTAGACGTAATCTTGGCCTAATGAAGGCGTTAGGTAGTTTGTCACAATAACGACGTGATTTCTCGAAGACCCTGATCCGTTAAATGCAAGCGCTTTATATTACATCGTTGCCGGAATAGCCCGTCACCGCTGTTTCTCTAAAATAACCCCTTTTCCTTGATTTTCTGGAATCTAAAATAACCGAGGAGGATTTTTATGAGACCACTTTCCGTTTTGACTTTCCTTCTGATCGCTTCTTTATTACTGGTACCCTGGGGAACGAGTAAAGTACAAGCCGGGAACACAAATGAAACCTTGTATAACGAGCCATACCGTCCCCAGTATCATTTTTCTCCTCAGAAGAACTGGATGAATGATCCCAATGGGTTGGTCTACTACAAGGGCGAATACCACTTGTTTTATCAGTATAACCCTTACGGAAACAAATGGGGGCACTTGAGCTGGGGACATGCGGTTAGCAAAGATCTGATCCATTGGAAGCACTTACCCGTAGCATTAAAAGAAGATGATCTCGGGATGATCTTTTCCGGAAGCGTCGTGGTAGACAAGCATGACACCAGTGGTTTTTTCGATGGAAAATCCGGAATGGTAGCAATCTATACCAGCGCGGGAGAAACCCAACAACAAAGTATCGCCTACAGCAAAGACAATGGGAGGACATGGCATAAGTACAAAGGGAATCCCGTCATCCCCAATCCCGGCATTAAAGATTTCCGGGATCCCAAAGTGTTTTGGTACGATGAAACGGATCAATGGGTGATGGTTGTCGCGGCTGGTGATCGAGTTCAGTTTTATACCTCAAAGAACTTGAAGGACTGGACTTTTACAAGTGAATTCGGAGCTGACAGAGGAGCCCATGGTGGAGTTTGGGAATGTCCCGAACTGTTCGAGCTTCCGGTGAAAGGGAATCCGGGCGAAACTAAGTGGGTTCTGCAAGTGGATATCAACCCGGGGGCGGTGGCCGGTGGGTCTGGTGCCCAATACTTCGTCGGGGAGTTTGACGGAAAGAAGTTCACTACGGAACAAAAAGATGTCAAATGGGTGGATTACGGAAAAGACTTCTACGCCACTCAATCTTGGAACAACACTCCGGATCGTCGGATTTGGTTGGCTTGGATGAACAACTGGCAGTACGCACAGGACATCCCGACTTCTCCCTGGCGCAGTGCGATGTCGATCCCGCGGGAGGTGTCCCTGAAAAAAGAGGATGGAGAATATGTCTTGTTACAAGAACCTGTTCGTGAGTTGAGCCAACTTCGGAAAAATATCCATACATGGAAGAATCAATGGATCACACCCAAAACCAATCTATTGTCCGATATCAAGGGAGAAACCTTAGAGATTCAAGCGGAATTCCAGTTGGATACTGCAAAAGAGTTTGGTTTCAAGGTACGAAAAGGATCGGAAGAAGAAACAGTGATCGGTTACAATACGGATAATAAAACGCTTTTTGTTGATCGGACGAAGTCGGGACAAACGGATTTTAGCGAACATTTCCCCGGTGTCTATCAAGCCAAGATGGAACCGGAAAACAATACGGTCCAACTCCGTATCCTCGTGGACCGCTCGTCGGTAGAGGTGTTTGGAAACGATGGAGAAACCGTCTTGACCAATCGGATTTTCCCGAATCTCAAAAGCCAAGGCTTAGAGTTGTTCACTGAAGGTGGTAACGTGAAACTAAAAACATTGAAGATCTACCATCTAAAATCCACTTGGAAATAACCCCCCTCGGATTTTATGTATGATCTTGGGAGAACCACCTGGAAACGCTAACTGTGCTACAAACCGGTTCGAACCCGCACACTTTGTTGATCTGTAAAGGTAGTTACAAAACGCACGTTCCGAGAGGGGGTGAATTACCCCCTCCGATTTCCGATAAGCATCCAATATTGGAAGTAAAGGTGCACAATTATGCCCAACAAAAAAAGCAACATGCTTCTTGTGATCATCTCAAACGCTTTCATGTATCTTGGTTTGGTTTCAATTTCTGAACTGATAGCGGCTTCAGACCTGGCCGATGCGATCTATGCAGGCATTTGGATCATTGTTGGCTTTGGAATTGGTCTTCCACTGTTTATTTGGTTTGTGAGGCGAACCGGTTTTTCGTGTCACAGTATCTCTCATCCAAAAACTTTGGATACAGCTTCTTCTAACTCTCTTTCGGTTGGTTTAGCATATCTTCTGGTCACATTAATATCCGCGTGGCCCATCAGCTCGGCCACGGTGGCGATGTCAATGCCGTTGGCAACCAGTTCTCGGCCATAGGTGTGGCGGAGCATGTGAGGATGAATGCCGTATTTGGTGAGCATGTGTTGGACGCTCCGCTCGCTGATCCGCTTCTGATAGTTGGAGAGAAACAGTGGCGGCAAATCCAGTGTACCCTTCTCTTTGCGCTCCTCCATATATCGACGGAGATGGAAATGCGCCTCAACCGGCAGTGGGACACTTCGCGACACGCTCCCTTTCCCCTCGCGGACCAAGACGTTACCAGAGCGCTCACCCATTGTCACGTCTTCCTGATCCAGCGCGACCAACTCGGAGACGCGGAGGCCCGTGTAGAGCAACATGTATACAATGGCAATGTTCCGGAGATTGCCATCGCGTTCCACTTCCCGAAGTATTCGGTTCCGCTCATTCCGTCCCAGTGACTTGGGGGCAATATGTTGAATGCGTCGGACTTCTGGACGCCGGATACCCTCAACCAATGCCCCCTTACCCTGGAAGCGGAGAAAGGAAGAAATGCAGGCGAAATGGTTGTTGATCGTCGTCGGTTTTCGTCCGCTGCCCTCCATATCATGAATGTAAAGAGTGACATCGCGACGGGTTACATTATTTATGTCACCGCCTGATTCGGTGACATGGTTTTCAAAACAGCTGAGAATATTCCGATATGTTCGGATCGTTTTCGGACTGGCTCCCTGTTCCTGAAGATGATCGAGAAAAGCATCTATGAGTTTTACGCAACTTTTTTTCACCATTAGCCCTCCTGTTAAGCCTTGATTTTTCGTCCCGTGGTATATGTATAGTTGCGGAAAAAGTTAATTTTACGCAACTTTTTTTACTTTAAGAAAAAGAAGCTTTTTTTCAGCTCCTATCTCTAGATATTATAACAATCTGTAAGACTCAAAATCAACACTCACTCTCTTTACCTCATTGGAATGAAAATTCCCTCTCTTCGCAATAAAATAGAGTGGGAGGGGATTATGGTGTTTGAGAATATAAATTTGGAGCTGGCAAATCAATTTGCCAAAACCCGTTGGGAATTTGATAAATTTCAGTTTAATTATTTTTGTGATGCAGATCTTCATATGTATTCCATCGTTTATATCGTGGATAAAATAGGTTGGTTTAATAACGGAAGTAAAACAAGCCTTGAAGTAAGTGGTTATGTCTTTTACCAAGGGAAAATGTTGCGAAATCATAGATGCTTATTTACAAGACCATTTAAACTTGGTGATGATACAGCTGAACTTTTGGATATAAATCTAGGCATGCATGGAGAATACAACAGCAAAGGTATAGGTACAAACTGTATTCGAACATTAGAGATGGTCCTTCGAAGCTATGGAGTCAAGAACTTGAAAGCTTGTTTAGCTAGAATAGATTTTGATCGAAAAGAACAACTATATCGATTTTATTTGGAGAAAAACGGTTTTGAATTGATTCAAGACCTCACAACAGATCAAGAGGGATGGGTGCAGAAAAGTTTGGACGGAGAATGTCGAATCCAAGCCTATACCAAATAAGGACAGCAGAACAAATTGATGTTGTTCATGTCGAATGCGAAACCCACGGTCAATTGGGACAAATTCAACTTAAGATGTATTCAATATGCAAAAAGGAAATTTACCATATAACCTAGAAGTTATAAATACGTTTAGGTTTCACGCGAAAAGTGTATATTAGAGGAAAGGAGAAATTGGCCTGGTCACATTTAATGAATATGGCTATCTACCCCCGGGAGATAACGAGATGACTTTTTCTCAATTAAAGGAATCGGTTCTGGTGAAAGGGGACGAGTCCACCTATTCGTGGAATGAACCCTGGAGGCGGCATTTAGTTGATAATCTTGAATTCTTGGTTAAGCAGTTGTGGGATGCAGGCATTGAAGAAGTGTACATTGGCGGGTCGTTTTGTACTGATGCACCGCAACCGGGGGATCTGGATGCCTATTTTGTTTTGGATATCGGGGATGTGAATGATCGGGATATAGCGATTGATTGCATTTTTGATGGCCAATACAAAGCCTCTTGAAAAAAGGCAGGGCGGTTATTAAAAGTCCCCGGGCACTTTTGATAATGGATCTGCATGTATTTTTGCATGCATTTAAAACGAATCAAAAAGACCGCCCAATATGGACGGTCTTTTGACCCTCAAAATGGGTCAGTTTCGCTTTGGACCCGAAGGTCATATTATTCGCTTTGGATCGCATAAAACGATCATAATTATTGTTACCCTAATTGTAATATAATATGCCAAGCAAGTAAAGAAGATGGTATTTATCCTTTCTTACCGGCAAATCGACTGCAAAATCTTCTTTGAATGACATCATAAATCTTCTTAAGCTGTCCATCTGTTAATCGGTAAATAAATTCATCCTTTTTTCCTAGGGTAATAAATCCTCATTTTACTAATAGATCGAAGATGACTAATTTTAGCTTTTGTTCCTAAAAGCTCGGTGTTACCTCTGTGTTGGTTCAGCTCGGGAATAACCCCGAGATCCACCTCTGAAGAATGAACTTTTCTTGGTGATTTATAAGATGAAAGAGGTATGACCATTATGGTTCCATCAGATCTTGCATTGTCTTCAACAACTACAGCATAATGCCTCCCACCAAGTTCAGCTCCAACATTAAATCCAAAATCGACATCAATGATATCCCCAGGTTCGTACTTTTTTAATCGCTTCGGATCGAATTTGAGTTCAAATTGAAGATAACCACTGAAATCATATAACCGTTTTGTGCTCACGGCCATCAGGGAGATCCAAGGGAAAAAAGTCGCTTGGAACGGAGGGACAGCCGTGCTCCCCGAATGGAGGCGAAAAGGGGTCGGGAGCCGGATGATGGAAGCATTGGTGGAGCTGTATCAACGGGAACATGTGCAGCTGGCGACACTGGAAGCGGTCGCCGAAAACAAACCGGCCATCCGGTTATATCAGCAACACGGGTATGACATCGCTGATTCCTTGTTCATTTACCAGACAGAAAACTTCTGAACAACAAGAGGCTTCCGGATACAACATCCGTAGCGCCCATCCGGCAACCCGTTGCCGCTTTTTCTTTTTATCCCGATCCGGCTCCGTGGCAAACCCATTGGTTTCAAGGGGATGAAGCATGGATCATTTCTGATTCTTCCGGAAAAGAAGCCGGGTATGCGTTGGTGAGGCGAAAAACCGATGAACAAGGACAATTGCAAGAGCTGACTTTGTTGCAATTGGAGACAGCCCCGGGACATCCAGAAGCGGCAGAACTGACCCGGCAGTTGTTGCGACATGTGATGACTTCCGTGGAAGCATCCCGATACCAGTTTTTATACTGCCCCGCAAAGAAGAAAATGTTGACGGGTCTGCTGGAGGAGGAGGAAGGATTTCACATGTTTTTAAATAACGTCCATATGGTGAAGAAAATAGCAACGGATTGATGTCTCATTAACAAGTTAACTTGGCGAGACAACCGTCTGGCTCTCAGACGGATAAAGAAACCTGCGAAAAATATCCGATCGCCAAACCCCTTGATTTACAAGGGGTTTCAGTGTTTCATCATTATATAGTTACAAAAGAATTGTTTTGTAACCCTGTAGAGGGCATAAATAGAGTGGATCAAGAGGGAGGAGAAGGAAACCCGCGGCTGTTTCGCGCCACAAATATTCTTGTTAATCAGAACAAACAAAATAATCAAGAGATAAGCAGCCGGATGGAGAAAAATACATTCCAATAAATGGAATATGGATTTCCGATCCGGGAAAAACAGCCTTCTGATTTTCGATTTAAGGGCGGTTTATTTCTTTTTGAGAGGAACAGGTCGAAAAAGGGGGTGAAAAGCTGTAAGAGGCCTTGGAATCGCTCTCTTTGTGTTGGGATTTTAAGGAAGAAAAAACCCTCTGAAAAACAGAGGGGAAGAGGTTGAGAGAATCCGCTTCCTAACTATTATTCCATTTTTTGGTAACCTCGCGGATGCGATCCAGTTGTTCCCAATAATTGTGAAGCGCAGCCCGGCCTTCATGTGTGATTCGTATGGTGGTATGCGGGATTTTTTTGCGTACGAATTGTTTCTGGATTTGGATATATTCCGCCTTTTCTAATTTGGATAAATGGGAAGAAAGGTTTCCTTTCGTCAAGCCTGTCAATTCTTGCAAAAACAAAAATTCAGCCATCGTGCAGGCGTCCAGCGCGCTCATAATGGCAAGTCGGGCCGGTTCGTGAATCAATTTATTCAGTTTTGCCATTTCCTTAAAGGGCATCAATGGAACCACACTCCATATGTATGATTAACTAGTTTGCATTATAAACTACAAACCATGATTTGAAAAGAAAGACCCTGTGATGGTGATGCCACCGGCGTCTCTGTTTTTCAAGGGACATAACACTCCATGTATTTCTTTCTCAAGATCCCCTGATTATTACGTCATGATATTTCCTTTTGATCATTTCAGTAATCCGGTACCAAAACAAGCTTTGTAAACCCGTTCATTATAAGCAAACACTCCCCATTCCGATAAAAGCACCATTGTTTAATTCCAAATCCGAATACATACGTGAAATGCAAAAAAGGCTTGAGCAAATCACTCAAGCCTTTGATTCCCACAGTTCCTGCTCGCGGTCAAACAGATGCTTTTCCGCTCTGGTTTCGGTGTCAAAGACCATGGCCGGCCGGTCTTTTTGTGCAAAGGGCAACCACGCATCGGGGAGATGGTCGCCGTTCGGATCCCCTGTCCGGGCAAAGGCAATCCATGCTTCATGCATTTGCCGGGAAATTAGCTCCCGCTTCGGATGTGTGCCGGTGAACACATCGACCCCCGGTTGATGCAGGTTGTGAAAGACAAAGGGGATTTCCAGTGCGTGACATGCTTTCAACCGACCGTCAAAGAGCGGGGTTTCGTAATCAAACCGGTAAACCCAAACCTTCCCGCCTTGCTTGATTTGGGCGTCAGCCGTTTTTAACATGCCCCGGGTAAAGATGTGGTAGGTCATGGCGCGCAACAGCTTTTGCCATACCGGTTGCGATGGATCCCCGGAAGATAAGTAATATGGAAAAACTTTTTCCGGAACCGGCCCGATTTCCTGTTCGATCCGGTCCATCAGTTCTTCTTTTCCTGCTGTTGTCCAAGAAGGATCGGTCAGTGTAAATAAATTGTATTCATCTTTGGTAACCCCGATGATGATCGGGATGTCGCCGGCTGCTCCGTTATCCAACGCTTTAATCGGATGGGTTTTCAAAACGGTTCCGTCCACAACAGGACCAAAAATCATTCCCGGATGCACGGATTGTGCGGCTTCAAGAAGTTCACCGGCCGGGATGGATAACAACCGGTCGCGGTCTCCTTTGCGAATGCCGGCTTTCGTAAGAATGCGATCGGCGATGTCCAAAGCGGTCTGAGGGGAACGGAGCAAAATAGCACCCGAACCGCTTTGCAAGATTGCCCGTTGAAACAGCCCTTTGGTTTCCGGGAGGGAAAGCAGAACCCCGACACTTCCGGCTCCGGCCGATTCGCCAAAGATGGTGATTTGTTCCGGGTCGCCGCCAAAAGCGGAAATGTTTTCTTTCACCCAACGCAGCGCAGCCACTTGATCCAAAATTCCCAGGTTGCCCGATGCTGCAAATTCGTCACCGAACCAATCCTCCAAGTGCAAAAATCCAAACACGTTCAACCGGTAATTGATCGTGACAACCACCACATCTCCGTTTTTGGCAAACTCCGCCCCGTCATACCAGGGGGAAGAGCCGGACCCGAACTGATAGGCGCCGCCATGGATCCAGAAGAGAACGGGCCGCTTTTTTCCGTCGGCCGCAGGCGACCAGATATTCAGATAAAGCCCGTCTTCACTCACCGAGTGATCCGCTTCCCCAAGCACGGTGCTGAAGGTGGTGCCGGACGGCTGCATCACCATGGAACGGAATCGGGTGGCATCCCAAACACCATCCCATTTCTCCAGCGGTTCCGGCTTTTGAAAGCGGCGTTTTCCCACCGGGGGTTTCGCATAAGGAACCCCTTTCCAAAAACAAACCTCTCCGTCTGTCCCGCCTTGCACTTTTCCCAAACGGGTTTCCACCAAAGTATTCATTTGAATCACTCTTTTTAATTTATTTTAATTTTCATTTAAATCGTAAATGATTAAGGAGTGGTTGTCAAATTCAAGTGTTTTGAGGCTCCCTTGATGCGACCTGTTGCACCGGATCCCAGATATCCATGAAGCGATCACAAGATCCAGCCGGACCATTCTGCCTGTGAACCGGCGGTTGAAGATTTAAAACACACAGGAAAGATCCAGCATGAGTGTGTTTTATCATCCGTATGGCGACACGTATAAGATGTTGAACCAGTTGTCCGTTTGAATCTGTTCCTCTTTATTTTTCGTGCTGAATTTTGTTTGGGATGTTGTCATTCACACCTTATTGACACTGAGGGACAAGCCCGTTAACCTGAACGATATTCCAACAAAAAAAGGAGGAAGAGGGATTAGTGAAAGGGAAGGATGTCATCGGCTTTCTCATTCCTTTTGCCATCGTACTCATCATTGTGCGGGCCGCGAACTTTTTTGGTTTTTGGAAGGTTGTGTCCATCATCTTAGGAGCCATTATTCTCGTATCAGGAGCCATCTTTCTGTTGTTCCTGATCCTTAAATTGCTGGTCTGGATTCAAAAAAAACGCTTGGCAAAGCAAAGAAGGGATGAATCCCAGACGTCATGAAAAGGCAAAGAGACTCAGGCAACATGCGGACCTGAGTCTCCCGGATCCATTTACAACTTCACGGCGATGTTCTTTGTTAACTGGCGCAATAAGGTGAAAAAGAGGACAATGACCACCACAGAACTCAATACATTCAGCCCAAGCGAATATTTTTCGCTCCATTCCAGTGCTGAAACAGAAAGAAGGAAAAAGGCAACAAATCCGATTCCGGTGATCCAGTGGAACCGGTAAAAACCGACTGCGATCAGGTAGCCTGCCAAGTAATAGAAAAAGATATTAAGCAGATATTGAATCACCAGCCACCCGTTTCCGTTCAAAAACTCGTCAGACAGCAAATGAGACAGCTGGAACATCTCCAAAATCCCGTATTCCAAATAAGTGAGAATCACGGCGAAGAAAGCGATCGTAGCTGTCAGCCCGAGCGCGGCAATCATCGAACCGGCCCAAAAATCTCTCCGGGTGACTCCCTGTCCGACATAATAAGACAGGAATCCGTTGACGGAAATAATTGCGATTATGGTCATATAAACCTTTGCCGATGGAAAAAGATGCACCAAAATCCCTTTCACCGCGGTATTATCACCGATTGTAAAATAACTGGAATAAAGATGTACGATGTGGATAACCAACGCAAAAACCAGATACCAAACCGTCCATTTCATTTGTTCCAAGTACATGTCTTTGGCCACTTTAGGAAATACGGCTGTTGGTTTCATATGCATCCTCCTTGCCTGTTAAATGAATAAACAGATCTTGCAGGGAGCAGGTCCCGGTTTCCAATCCTTGTTTTTCGGCTTCCAACCGGAGAGCTTCATGGAAATCCCCGAACACAATCACCGATTTTGTATTTCCGAGCTGCTCTTCATTCAAAATCTTCCGGCCTTTGGTAAATTCATCAACCGTCTTGGCATCCCCCGTGACAGTGAGCCCCTTGGAAATCAAGGTTTCATAGTCCTCGTGCAGCAACAGTTTGCCCCGATCGAGAATCAACACTTCTTCAAACAAATAATCCATTTCAGACACCAAATGGGTGGATAAAATCATGATCCGGGGATGTTTGGCTTGGTCTTTCAACAATTCTTTATAAAACAATTCCCGGGTCGGAGCATCCATGCCCAGATAAGCCTCGTCGAAAATGGTGATGGGCGCCCGGCTGGCCAGTCCGATGGTCACATTCATCGCTGATTTCATCCCTCTTGAAAGTTTCCTGACTTCTTTGTTTAAAGGAAGTTGGAATTTTTCAACCAGCCGGAGTGCATAATCCATATCAAAGAACGGGCGGAACTTGGCTGCATTCTGAATGAAGGTGGAAACTTTTTTCCGCTCTTCCTTGTAATCTTTTTCGTAAACCAACGCAACATGAGGCATGATCTTCGGGTTTTCAAACGGCGGTTCCCCACCAATCCGGATCGATCCTTCCGTCGGAAGACGAAAAGACGACAAGAGAGAAAGGAGGGAGGTTTTTCCGGCTCCGTTCCGGCCGAGCAAACCATAAATCTTTCCGCTTTCCAATCGGAAGGAAACATTTTTGAGCGCCTCAAAGTCTTTGTATCTCAACGATACATTGTCAAATTCCACTTTATAATTCATTCTTCATCCCTTTCCTTTCTTTTTTGATCAGTGCAAACACTTCACTTTCCGTGATCCCCAGTTTGTGGGCTTCTTGCACCAAAGGGACGACAAATTCATCCACAAAAGCCTTTTTTCGTTTTTGGATCAGTTTTTCTCTGGCCCCCTTGGCCACAAACATGCCGATGCCCCTTTTTTTATAAAGAATTCCTTCCTCAACCAGTTGATTGACGCCTTTGGAGACCGTGGCGTGATTGATCTTATAAAAGTTGACCAGTTGCGTGGTGGAAGGAGCTTGTTCGTCTTCCTTCAGCTGTTCGTTGACAATCATGTCCTCGATTTTTTCCCGGATTTGCAGGAAGATCGGTTTGCGGCTGTCCAGCTTCCGGCTCAATTCATATCACCACCTTTACTCCCATACTAACCTCGTTAAACGGTTATATACTTGTGTGTATAAGTGTAACAGTAATTAAGAGTCAGGTCAACAGGTTTTGTGGCTGATTTTGGATGAGGATCGAAAAAAGCCTGATGGAAAAAGGGGGAACCGGTACAAGAAAACGTTCCAAAAACCAAGAAATAAACCCATAAACCAAAAAATGGCCCATGGGTTTTAAAACCGGTTTTTAATGATTGGATTTTTGTTTGATAAAGAGTGAGATTCCGCCAATCAAAAACAGAATCAGCCACATGAGAACAATGATCAATACTTGAATGTGAAAAGAACGGAGCAATATTTGGTTCGTTCCGACCGCCGGGAGAGCCCAAGGGTAAACATACCCCAACCAAGTGTATTTTTTTGAACCGATGATCAAAAAAACCGGAAGGATGAGTAAAATATTGAGAATGACTGATTGTACATAGTTGCTCCAATATGCGCATACTGCCAAATGAAATGCGGCCAACGGCAAAATCCCTATCCATCCGAGAACCAGGCATTGAATCAGCAAGGCCCATGGAAACGGATGATTCAACCGGGCGAATTCCCCGATGACAGCAAACTCCGACAAGGCAATTACCTGAGCCAATCCCAATAAGAGGACAAGCCACAGATACTTGGATAAATACAGTTGTTTCCAAGAAACAGGACAAGTTAAAGCTCTAATCCAATTATGTCCTTCATGCTCCACCTTACACAGATTGGCTGCCAATAATACGGAAAGGATTGGAAAGAAGATGGTTGGATAAAAGTAGTTCGCCATTCCCCAAGCCATCAGCCAATCATTGGTCTTCGGATACAAACCGGGCATAAATGAAGATCCCATAGGCAATCGGAACCAATGGAAGAACCAGAATCAACCGCCAAATATTTGTTTTCCGGATTTTCATCCATTCGGCCATGAACAAATTCCCCAATCATATCTCCCTTTCAGTCGATTAATCAAATTCTTTTCGGTAAAACACAGTAATTCCGATCACCAGCCAGATGGCGCCAAACAAAACAGATAACAAGAGGATTTCCCAGTTAAGCAATGCACTCGTTTCCCCGGGGAACAATGCCTGAACCGACAAAGGCGGAGAGGGGAGGAACGTAGACCAAAATCCCCACGGTGTCCACCAACCCCATCCTTTAAAAACAGGGGCAAGAATAATTGAGGCGATTCCAAATGAAATCGGCACTGATTGGTTCTTGCTGGCCATGGATACGCATAATTGAAAAGCCACAAAGGGGATGGCCAGAAGAAAAGGGGCATACACATAAGAAAACAATTGGCCGATGGTGACAAGGTGTTCAACATCATGCAATTCAGCCATGATGTATATGCCAAAAACAAACAAAAGCCCCATAACCAAGGTGGTGGCGAATCCCCAGAAGAATTTGGCAACATAGATTTTCCATTTCGCCAAAGGCATGGCAAAAAGAAACTTCCACATATTCGAAAACTGTTCCATGTTGACGATGTAGGCAATGAAGACAGGAACAGTGAAAGCGATGATTTGACATAAGTATCGGCTGGTAAGTGACAAGATCAATCCCCAACCCTGTTCTGGAGAGTGGCCTTTTTGCAAATAGTACCCAAGGGCAAGTGTGAGGAGAAAACAGGTCACAACAGGAACAAAAATGAAAAGCCAAATGACCCAACTACGGCGGATTTTAATCCATTCGTTGATAACAGATGAATTCATGATCAATGATCTCCATTCTCCAAAATCTGAAAAAACATTTGTTCCAGCGAGTTTTCTTCTTCTTGGAAGTGATAAATGATAAAGTGATGGTCGATGAGTAATCTTTGTAATGAATTAATTTTTTCCGTCGGCAGGGAGTCGATATAAATAAACTCTTGATCCCGCGAAATGGAATAGTGATGTTGCTTCAACAATTTCTCAGCTTCGTCCAACCGGTCTGTCTTCAATTTAAACTGTTTTTGGTTTTGTTTTTTCAAGTCCGCAAGTGATCCCTGAAACAAAAGCCGGCCTTGATGAATAATACCAACATGGGAAGCCATTTGTTCCACTTCACTCAACAAATGGCTGGACACGAATACGGTCACATTAAACATCTGCGGAAGTTGTTTGATCAATTCCCGGATTTCTTGTATTCCGGATGGATCCAGACCGTTTGTCGGTTCATCCAGAATGAGAAAGTCCGGTTTGTTCAGAAGAGCCATGGCGATTCCCAACCGTTGTTTCATACCGAGCGAATAATCTTTGGCTTTTTTATGTTTTGCATCTTCCAAATGAACCATTTTCAGCACTTCATCAATCCGTGACGGAGGAACTTTAAGCATCCGGCGGGCGATATCCAAATTTTCGTAACCATTTAAATGTCCATAGTAGCCGGGGGTTTCCACCAAACAGCCTACCCGGCTCAGTATGGAAATGCGATGTTTGTGAAATTCTTTCCCGAAAATCCGGACCGTCCCCTCCGTCGGGCGGGTAAGTCCCAAAATCATGCGAATGGTTGTTGTTTTCCCGGCGCCATTCGGGCCCAAAAAACCGTAAATTTGTCCTTTTTCAATTTGTATGTTTAACCGGTTTACAACCATTTGGCCGCGATAAGCTTTCGAAAGATTTTCGGTTTGTAAGACCATGTCTTTCCACGGGCTCCTTCCTTGAGACGGCAGAGTTATAAAATTCAAAATATTGATCGCTTGTCAGATGAAATTTCATTTTTTCACTTAATGTATTTTGAACGAAATCCCTTTGATAAAGATTTCATCATTCACAGCCCTTCTGACGATCGGCAGAGAAGAATTACCCCTTTTTGATGATTTACAAACATAAAGGATTAAAAAATATTCGTAAATGTAATAATTTTTATGTTATTCTTTAATTTGATTTACAATTTGGTGCTCATCGTCCTGGTCATCTTATTTTTCGTATCGTTTGCAAAGTTTGTTTACACCATCATGAGCAGCTTGAAACTAATGGTGATGATGACTCACCAGATCAATCAGAAATTGGATCAAATCCTCCGGCATTTGGGGAAAACGGTGGAGGATGCAAAGGAGCAACCGGAAGAAAATCGCCCTTAGACAAACTGTCCAAGGGCGATTTCAGTTTTAATGATAGCGATACCAAACTTTCCATCCCTCATTCGTTTTGGCCACGAAAACTTGTCCTTGCGACAAGCTGGCGCTGGGGAGGAATTCCGGGAAGAACAGTTCCACCAGCAGGGATTTTCCGGCAACTTCTTTTCCGCACTGTTGTTCAGCGATGCCGGAGTAGGGGGAAGATTCGGGATCCTTGAGGGAAAGGATCCGTTTGACCTCGTAATTTTGGTAACGGGAATCGTCGCCATAGGTTTCTTGAATCAATTGCGGGAGGACATCACGGATTTCTTTTTCCGCGTTTTCATCCGGTTGGATCAAATTCTCCGCATTCGGGCACTGCTCCGAGTTTGCAGGCTGATCTGCCGCTGCTAACGGAAGGGGAGAAAAACCGGTTGTTCCGGCAATGGTCAGGACCAGCAAAAAACAGAACAAACTCTTTCCAATGACAAAAAACGGTTTCATTTTTTCACATCCTTTTCTGTTTCATTTGAGGAAAAAAATTCCCTGATTCAATTTTATAATATCCATTCCACAAATCCATCTCATTTTTCACACCAATGGACGGGATCAACTGAAAAAATTTCAGGCATCAGGAAGGTGGGAATTAACTTTTAAGGTTGATGAAAACAAGCATCCATGTTAGACTTTACCGTGTTATTCAATCAAGAACGAAGGAGGATTTACCTGAAATGTATTTCTGCAGACTCCGATTTCAAGCTTTGAACAACTGATTTTAAAAATTCAAAGCCCTGCCATGTGCAGAGTGAATCGGGATCAGTCTGCCCTTTTTCAGGTAAAACCTGTGTATATGAATAGATTGAAAAGGGAGGGGATTCCCCTCCTTTTTTGATTTCATTGCCGACATCCCGCCGGGCCGGTACAGGCTTGGTGTGTTTTCGTGCGCCTGAAAAACAGGCTCATCTCCGCATTCGCTTTGCACCGGGCAGAATGCGGAAGGTGAGAAAATATGAGTAAAAAGAAGTTAAGAAAAAATTTTCCGGGACAACATTTAATGAAAAGCAAACGGTTGGCAGCGGGCATTGTGGAGATGTCCGGAGTCGGCCCGGAGGATCAGGTGGTGGAAATCGGTGCAGGCAAAGGAGCTTTGACCGTTCATCTGGCGCAAAAAGCCAAAAAGGTCATCGCCATTGAAAACGACCTTTCTTTTGCAAAGATTTTGCGGGAAGAAATGAAACCACACAGGAATGTCAGGGTGATTGAAAAGGATTTTTTGAAAGTGAACTTGCCTAAAAAACCGTATTCGGTGGTATCCAATATCCCTTATTCCATCACCACCCCGATAATGAAAAGATTGATGGACCGGCCTGAAAGTCCGTTTCAAAACGGTTTGCTGGTGATGGAAAAAGGGGCGGCCAAACGCTTTACAAGACATCCTTCCACGAACCCGCGCATTCTGGCTTGGCGGATGTATTTTGATTTAACGATGGGAAGGACCATCGCCCGGTATCATTTTGCACCGCCTCCGAAGGTGGATTCGGCCGTTTTGTTTATCAAGAGAAAAGCCCCTCCCTTGATTTCCGTCCGGTTTCGCATTTTGTTTTTTAAACTGGCGTCTTATGCCCTGAAGCATCCGGAGTTGCCGGTCGTTGAAGTTTTCAGAGGGATTTTCACGACACCGCAAATCACGCATCTTGTGAAAACGTTGAAGAAGAGCAGGAATACGCCGGTCGGACGGTTAAGCGACGCAGAGTGGGCCGTGGTTTTTTACACCATGGTCCGGCATGTCCCGCCGTACCGCTGGCCAAAATAAAAAATCCCCCTGAAAAACAGGGGGATTTTTTAATATAATGAAAAACGATTTTTCATGGAAAGGGAGTACACCTGCTCATGGACATGACCAATGTTTTTTATTTTCTGCTGGCTTCTGTTGCACTCACTCTCATGCCGGGACCGGATATTCTCTTTGTGGCAACGCAAAGCATGGTGCAAGGAAAAAAAGGGGGGATCATGACGGCGCTCGGCTTGTGCACCGGTTTGTTGGGGCATACGGCCGCCGTGGCCGTTGGAATTTCGGCTGTCATTTATCATTCGGCGCTGGCGTTTCAAATCCTCAAGTATTTCGGCGCGGCTTATCTGCTTTTTTTGGCATGGCAAGCGTTGAAAAGCTCCGGCACCGGACCCGTGAAGCAAAAAACCTTGAAACAAAACGCTTTTGCCTTGTATAAACGGGGAATCTGGATGAATTTGCTCAATCCCAAAGTATCCATATTCTTTTTGGCTTTTTTGCCGCAATTTGTTTCCCCTCACGCAGGATCCATCACTCTTCAATTCATCGGGCTCGGAATGTTGTTTATCTTTCAGGCATTAACTATCTTCAGCCTGGTCTCGGTGGGAGCCGCTGCGTTGGGGGAAAAATTTTTGCAACCCTTCATCCGTTCCCGGGGCGTTCATTGGATCGAAGCCGCCATTTATACAATTTTAGGCCTTCGCCTGGTGTTTATGGAAAAGTGATCAGCCGGGACAAATGTAAAAAAACCTCTCCGGTAATGGAGAGGTTTTTTTATCAGAGATTATCTCTTGCCTTTAAAAAGTTATATTTTGAAGGTTTACAGGCTTTTTATCTTTTTGCTAAATTGAAAATAATTGATATTCCTGATGCTCATACAAGGATTTTTCGAGCGCTTGGATATGTCCAAAACCCCCAGGGTTGCTCGCAAAAGCTGAAACCCGTATGAAATAAAGGGAAAAGTCACTTCGCTTCGAGCTGATCCAAAAAAATAACCTGAAACTTTCTTTTAAAAAAGAAAGTATTCGAAAAACAGTGTTGAACCTCAAGCGTGTCAAGTATTTCAGACACATGCCGTCAGAATGATTACACCTCAACAAGAGGATTGAAACTTAGCTACTGTTCTTGCTATCTGCAGAGCAAATGTCGGTCAATGCGATTACACTTCTTCTGGAGAATTGAAACAAAAAAGCCCTCTCCTTTAATGGAGAGGGCTTTTAATTATTGTCCTGGGCTTGATTTGACATCATATATTGGCTGCGTTTTTGAAAAAACACGTGGCTAAATTCTTCTAATTGTTCATTTTAGAGTGATTTTGCCTGAAGGGCCGCTGAACCCATTAGCCCATCAATGCTGTGATCTGCCTTAACAAAGAAGGAAACCGGACTCCTTTCCAAGTATACGAAGGAACAGACAGGCACATGGGTGATTGGATACCCTGATCCAACGAATCCGCGAGGCGGAGGAAGAGAATCGAAGCCCCTACCAGGCATGAGATGTTGGAGTTTTGTTGCCGGAAAGCCAAAAGGCTGAGTGCCTTGCGGACACTCAGCCTTTTCATGAGACTACAGTTTCAGGGAGATATTGTAGTCTTTCATCCATTTGTTGACTTGGAGGATATATTCCATCATTTTTCCGACTTCAAACGGAGATTTTTCAAAGAGATTGTCGGAAATGTGACGGATTTTTTGTTTGTCCAAAAGCAGTGCAACCGGCGCTTGCGGATCTTCGATCAATTCATTCAACATCTTGCGGATGTTTTGATAGTAAACCGGATCCGTTGTGGACGGATATGCACTTTTCTTGCGGGTGCGCACTTCTTCCGGCAGATAACCTTTGAATGTACGGCGCAACAGGCTTTTTTCGACTTTGTCGACGGTTTTCATCGAATAAGGAATATTGAATAAGTATTGAACCAATCGGTAATCGCTGAACGGAACACGCGCTTCAAAACTGTTATGCATGCTGATGCGATCTTTCCGTTCCAACATAAACGGCAGGAAGCGGGTGATGAAAAGGTAGGACATTTCCCGTTGTTTTTCTTCGATTCCCGTTTCCCCGTCCAATTTCGGAACCTCACTGACCGCTTCCTGGTATCTGCGGTTTCTGTGCTCTTCCGGCTGGAGTGTTTTGATCGCCTCTTCATTCAAAACATCTTTGAAGTAGCGAATTTGTGCGCTCCACGGGAACGTTCCGGAGAACAAAAATTCATCCTGATGGAACCAAGGATATCCGCTGAAAACTTCATCTGCAGATTCTCCGGAGAGCGTGGCTGCCGCATTTTTCTTCATTTCACTGAACAACAGATGCAACGATGCTTCCATTTCACCCAGTGCCGGCAAGTCGTGTGCCTCCACAGGGAGGAATACATGTTCCGTCAACTGATCATGGTTAATGATGACAGTATGGTGATCGGTATTTGCATATTCCGCAACGATTTTAACATACGGCTCATCCCGGCTGACATGCAACAAGTCGGCTTTGAAATGTTTGTCGCTTCCGGCAAAGTCAAGGGAATAGGTACCGAGTTGTTTTCCTTCTTCCGCCAAATACCGGGCAGCCATGGAAGTAAGACCACTGGAATCCAACCCGCCCGATAACATGGAGACGATCGGGGCATCGGCGATCAATTGGCGTTTCACAGTGTCTTTCAGGATTTCCCGGATTTTTTCAACAGTGGTATCCACATCGTCTTCATGCGGTGTGCTTTCCAATTTCCAATATTGATGATGATCGGCTTTTTCTTTTGTGAAAACAATGTAATGACCCTGTTTGACTTCCTGAATTCCGCGGAACACACCAAAACCGGGGGTGCGGATGGGTCCCATTCCGAAAAGTTCGCTGAAGCCTTCGACATCCACTTCCGGTTTGACTTCCGGATGGGCCAGGATGGCTTTCAATTCGGA
>NZ_JACETT010000108.1:0-670 GCF_013912365.1 Thermoactinomyces intermedius | reverse complement strand
CTCGCTGAAAAAAGCGTTGGCTTTGGTGTAATCAAACGTAATCACGTTTTTCATGTTTTTTCACCCTCATTCTCCGATTCCTGGTATTACGGTTTTTCCATGAACAAACCAATCTTCATTTTAATGGAACCGATCAGTCATTTCAAAAAACAATCCATGAGCATGTTCGAACGAAAGCGTTCCCATTTCTACCTTTCCCCGATTTGTTCCGGTTCATTTGAAGCAAATGATGATTCCGTGTATAATCCTGAAAAAAGTCAAAGGGGATTTATATGCACAGACGAAATCATCGGATTTTGACACTGATCTGTCTGTCTTTTTTTCTGTTATTCACCACCGGATGTGTCCAAGCCGACATTCATGTGGACATCCATCGCGACGGATCCGGAACCTACCAAGTGAAAGTTCTCACCAATGATTTGATCTTGCCCAATCTGGGCAACGTAAAAGCCCGGCTGAAGCAACAAGGATTTCAGCTGCGGGAGATTTCAGAAGGATCCCAGAAAGGCTTTGTGGCCGAAAAAAAGGTCCGAAGCGTGATCAAGGAACCGCCCGGAAAAACCTTTGAATCGCTTAAACCGACCGGTTCTGCACCGGCAACGGGGCCAAAAAAGGACGGCGGTTTAAACGTGGAACATCAATTTTTCACCTCCAGGATCATTTATCAAGA
>NZ_JACETT010000107.1:0-1115 GCF_013912365.1 Thermoactinomyces intermedius | reverse complement strand
GACCGATCCGGATCGGTCAGGGGGTCGAGTTTGATTATGCGACCGTGCATGCGATCATGGCCATCCAAAAAGCCGGCTATGAAGCGGTGATCATCAATAACAATCCGGAGACGGTCTCGACGGATTTCAATATCTCTGACCGCCTGTACTTTGAACCCCTCTTTAAAGAGGATGTTCTCAACATCATTGAAAAAGAAAAGCCGCTCGGGGTGATCGTGCAATTCGGAGGGCAAACCGCTCTGAATCTGGCGCGGGACTTGCGGGATGAAGGCATCCGGTTGTTGGGCACCTCTTTGGAAGAAATTGACCGTGCAGAAGACCGGAAAAAATTTGAACAGTTGATGAGCGACCTTCAAATTCCACAGCCTCCGGGAACGGCGGTCACTTCGGCGGATGAAGCGGTGGAAGCCGCCCGGCGCCTGGGATATCCGGTGTTGGTCCGCCCGTCCTATGTGCTGGGAGGGCGTGCCATGGAAATCGTCCATAACGAAATGGAACTGCGCTCTTACATGGAGCAAGCGGTCAAAGTGAATCCGGAACATCCTGTCCTGATCGACCGTTACCTGTTGGGCAAAGAGGTCGAAGTGGATGCGATTTGCGACGGGGAACGAGTTCTCATTCCCGGCATCATGGAACACATCGAACGGGCAGGGGTCCATTCCGGGGATTCGATTGCCGTTTATCCCCCGCAAACCCTGACCGGGGAGCAAAAAGAGCAGGTTGCCCGGATCACGGAAAAAATCGCCAAAGCGCTTCACATCAAGGGAATCATCAACATTCAATTTGTCTTGTATCAAAATGAACTGTACACCCTGGAAGTCAACCCGCGGTCATCGAGAACGGTTCCCTTCTTAAGCAAAGTCACGGGGATTCCCATGGCGCAAGTGGCCACCAAAATCATGCTCGGAATCAATTTGCGGGAGCAAGGATATGATGAGACCGGATTGTGGCCGGAAAGTGAGTTCATTTCCGTGAAAGTGCCGGTCTTCTCCTTTGACAAGCTGACGAAAGTGGACATCGCCCTGGGGCCGGAGATGAAATCCACCGGGGAAGTGATGGGAAAAGACCGGGATTATGCCCGGGCGGTGTACAAAGGCCTGATGGCTGCCGGCATC
>NZ_JACETT010000106.1:0-1450 GCF_013912365.1 Thermoactinomyces intermedius | reverse complement strand
TTCCGTATGGATCCAGCGCACATCAGCCGGGATCCGGTCCCCGCTTTCCACCGACACGATATCCCCGGGAACCAGCCGGGAAGCTTCGATTTTTTTCCACTCCCCGTCGCGTTTGACTTTGGCAGCCGGCGCCGATAATTTTTTCAATGCCTGCAGGGACTTTTCCGCACGCATCTCCTGAAAAAATCCCAGTCCCGCGTTTAGGATGATAATCGCAATGATGGCGACGGCATCGGTGTATTCGCCCAGCAATCCCGAAATCAACGTCGCCGCCAACAAAACCAAAACCATGAAATCTTTGAATTGATCAATAAACAAAGCGAAAAGGGAAGACTTTTCCCCTTCCGACAACTGATTAGGTCCGGTCTGCTTGAGTCGTTCTTGCGCCTCTTTTTCACGGAGTCCAACGGATGGATTCACCTGAAAGTGAGAAGCAACTTCCTCTGTCTCCCAGTCAATCCAACGTCCTTGCTCTGCCAAGATTCTTCCTCCTTTTTCCGGAACGATTACTTTCAATGTATTCAGACGAGCTGTCAAACATACCTGAACCGGACAATCGGATTTCCGCCGGAACCAAGATGTTGTAAAATGGAAAAGTGTGATGACTTTTGAAACTGGAATAAAGGATGAAACATATGTCATATGACGGATTGGTCACCCGGGCTGTGGTGAAGGAACTCGATCAGGCACTTGCCGGCGGGAGAATTACCAAAATCTATCAACCGGGTGAATTTGAATTGCTTCTGGTGATTCGCTCGCAAGGAAAAAATCATAAATGTTTGCTTTCGGCACATCCGGCATACCCCCGTGCCCAACTGACCCGGTCTGCTTACGAAAATCCCAAAGAGCCTCCGATGTTTTGCCGTTTGCTCCGGAAACATCTGGACGGCGGAATCATCGAAAGCGTGGAACAAATCGGATTGGAACGAATCGTCCACTTCCACCTTCGCGCCAAAAATGAATTGGGCGACTTCGTTTCGCGCAAGCTGATCATTGAAATCATGGGCCGGCACAGCAATATTATTTTGGTGGATCCTGCCACCGGCACCGTCCTTGACGGAATTCGCCGGGTCAGCCATGCCATGAGCCAATACCGGCAAATCTATCCGGGCGCTTCCTACACGGAACCTCCATCGCAAAACAAGGAAAATCCGCTGGAAGTGACAAAAGAGCGGTTTATTGCCGGGTTTGATTACAACCAGGGCCGTTTGGACAAACAAATCGTTCAGCGGTTCACCGGAATCAGTCCGCTCATTGCCAAAGAAATCATTCACCGGGCCGGATTGGGCAGCCGCGACCAGCTGTGGGAATCTTTCTCCCGCTTGATGGAGAAGGCCAAACATCACGAATATGCCCCTGCGATCATGCAAACAGGGGAAAAAACCGTATTTTCCGTGTGGCCGCTTTCCCACATTGAAGAAATCGTCCATCGCACCGATTCCATCAGCGA
>NZ_JACETT010000105.1:0-699 GCF_013912365.1 Thermoactinomyces intermedius | reverse complement strand
TCTATCCCCTATTCACCTAAACATATTGGGTGAATACTAGCCCGCAGTAGACATACCCGAAAAAATTTTTTATGCCCAGAAGAAAGTGCCGACACGACCGCCTCCATCGCTTTCTTGACAAGACCAAGAACTACAACGAATGCTTCCATCAATTTCAACCCAACCCTCTAAATCGGGGTATTCTCCGTTGGTCGACGTGTCTTCATTTACTTCTCCAGTAGTACCACACACAGCACAACGAACAGTTTTAGAAGACCCTCCGAATCCGGACATAAACACCACTCCTAGTGTATTAAAATTTTGATTTTGTTGGGATTCTTTTTCTTGGCTTTCTTCGGTAGTGTACCGAATTCAGCTTTATAAGCATTTTCGAGTTCAGGGTTAGCTGGAAGCACCCATCCCTCGTAATAAGCGCATTGTTCGGGATTGTCCAAAAAATACTTGCAAACCTCGTGGAAACAACATTTGTTCCTCCCAATGCAGTTTGCGCAATTGTCTGTTATGTCTTTTCTAACCCTTGCCAATACTGATTTTTTGATGGTTTTTCTGCTCATCGTTTTAGCCTCCTCTTACCCCTATTTCACCTAACTATAGTGGGCTGAGGAGGCACGGAATTAGACACTGAAAATAAATAAAATAAATTTTTTTTTGCCTCTTGACTTTTTGAATCCGCTGAGTAAAATATATATAATTTATTTA
>NZ_JACETT010000104.1:0-507 GCF_013912365.1 Thermoactinomyces intermedius | reverse complement strand
GGGCTTTGAAGGACATCCCGGGGAAGCGGCGATGGGGGAAGGCCCGTTGATGTTTATCTTGGATTATACCATGATCCCGCATACCGGTTTGCGAAATCTGGTGATGGATACCGCTGAAGAGCTGGAGATTCCATTGCAGGTGGATGCCTTGATGGGCGGCGGGACCGACGGGGCAAAATTCCATTTGCACGGAATTGGATGCCCGACGGTGGTGATCGGGTTTCCCACCCGGTACGTGCACAGTCATAATTCATTGATGTCCAGGCATGATTTTGAGCAGGCTGCCCGGTTGTTGACGGCCGTCATCAAAAAATTGGACCAGAATACGCTGGACAGCTGGATATAATTACCGGTGGAACTTGGCCGGATGCCGTTCATCCGGCCAAACCCCGCTGAATCCGCTTACAAAACGAATCCCGTTTGGGAAGCCAATTCCTCCAAGTTATACCAAAAATATTTTTTATTAGTTGAAAATAACAAGTAAATTAATTAATATATAAATAGTTT
>NZ_JACETT010000103.1:0-583 GCF_013912365.1 Thermoactinomyces intermedius | reverse complement strand
AGGATGGCTTTCAATTCGGAACCAAATAAAACTCCGGAATTATGTACTTTGTAAAAGAGGGGTTTGACTCCGATGCGATCCCGGGCCAAAATCAATGCCTGGCGACGTTCATCCCAAATGGCAAAGGCAAACGCCCCGTTGATGCGCTGGATGAAATCTTCTCCCCATTCCAAATAGCTGTGCAGCAAAACTTCTGCATCCGATTCCGTTCCAAAACGATGTCCGAGATTTTCAAGTTCTGCTTTCAAATCTTTAAAGTTATAGATAAACCCGTCAAAGGAGAGTACGATGGAATGATCCCCTGAGCGATAAACCATCGGCTGTTTTCCACCGGCAGGATCGATGACAAAGAGACGGCGGTGACCAATCGCTGCACGTTCCGAAAACCAATAACCTTCATCATCGGGACCGCGATGTTGAATCGCGTTGGTCATTTTGCTTAAAACATTTTGTTCTCCCGACAAATCTCTTTCCCAATCAATCCAACCTGCAATTCCACTCATGAATGAATCATCTCCCATAAAAGAATCAACAAAATTATCGATATATTTAATTATAAAACAAGAAGAAGAAAATAAAAAGA
>NZ_JACETT010000102.1:0-699 GCF_013912365.1 Thermoactinomyces intermedius | reverse complement strand
TCTTCTAGAGGATTGAAACCAGCTTCTATTTTTCTCTAAATACTCTTCCAAATCATGTCAAAATGGTTACACCTCTTCTAGAGGATTGAAACAAAAAAGCCCTCTCCGGATATGGAGAGGGCTTTTAATTATTGTCCTGGCAATGTGAAGATAGTGGAACGGATTGGCTAGATTTAATAAGTAACAAAAAATCTTACGTTACTTTTCAAAAGAGGAAAGTCCAGATAACCACCGAAACCTCTTGAAATTCAAATGTCGAGTGGTTATGAAAAATACCCGGGAACTTTAATATTGGATCAGCATGTATTTTTGCATGCATAAAAAAGACCGTCCATATCGGACGGTCTTTTTTTATTCCAAACTGGATTCAATGAACCGGCTTTGTCTCTCGTCTAATTTTTTCATACGATAACCTCCTTTTTCTTTAGTCAATCTCCTGGCACGCCACTTACACAGTGAACGAAAAATACCACTGTGTAACGTTCGTGCAGGTGGCGGCCACCTCTTCGCTGGCGAAACTTTGACTTATATATTTTTTGACTTGAAAATTCTCACAGCAAAAAATGTGAATGAATGAAGAATTTTTATTTTAACTCTTTTCTCTCTGTGATTGATTTCTTATAAAAAGACTTGTTAAATAAACCTTGATTTAAGGCTAAAAAACATTTTGCTTTTTAGCCTTAATTATTTATATTTTTC
>NZ_JACETT010000101.1:0-2898 GCF_013912365.1 Thermoactinomyces intermedius | reverse complement strand
AGCCGTGTGGAGTCTCAAGATTCTTCTTTATGCTTCCTCGATTCTCATTGGTGGATACCGACTTTTTATCAAAGGAATCCAAAACTTATTCCGTCTCCAGTTTGATATGGGTACGTTGATGACGATTGCCATTATAGGAGCAGCGGCGATTGGTGAATGGGGAGAAGGAGCCACCGTTGTCATCCTGTTTGCCATTAGTGAAGCCTTAGAACGATATTCGATGGACAAAGCCCGTCAATCCATTCGCTCTCTGATGGACATTGCTCCTAAACAAGCTCTGATCCGACGTGGAGACGAAGAATTAACGGTTCCAGTGGACGAGATTCAAATTGGGGATATCATGATCGTCAAGCCTGGGCAGAAGTTAGCTATGGATGGGGTTGTGGTGAAAGGAACCTCTTCCATCAATCAGGCAGCCATTACAGGTGAGTCGATCCCCGTTGCCAAAACAGTTGATGATGAGGTTTTTGCCGGAACGTTGAATGAAGAAGGTCTATTGGAAGTGAAAGTAACGAAGCGGGTTGAGGATACTACGATCGCAAAGATCATTCATTTGGTTGAAGAAGCACAAGCGGAACGGGCTCCTTCTCAAGCGTTTGTGGATCGATTTGCGAAAATCTATACTCCTGCGATCTTAGTGGCTGGTTTGCTACTAGCGGTTGTCCCGCCTCTTCTCTTCAATGCAGATTGGAGTGATTGGGTTTATCGTGGGCTAGCTCTGCTAGTGGTTGGATGTCCTTGTGCCTTAGTCATTTCAACACCTGTTTCGATTGTGACAGCGATTGGAAATGCGGCTCGAAATGGAGTTCTCATTAAAGGTGGGATTCATTTAGAAGAGGCAGGAGCACTCTCTGCCATCGCCTTCGATAAGACAGGAACCTTAACGAAAGGTGTCCCTGCGGTAACAGACATCGTGGCATTTGTGAAAGAAAAAGAGGATGAATACTTAGCGATTACAGCTGCCATCGAGAAAAACTCCCAACATCCTCTTGCTTCCGCGATTGTTCGAAAAGCAGAAGAAAAAGGAATGGATATTCAATCATTGGCAGTAGAAGACTTTACCTCCATTACGGGTAAAGGGGTTCAAGCCAAAGTCCAAGGAACCCTTTATTATGTGGGAAGTCCAGCTTTGTTCAATGAGTTATTACCTAACGGGTTGTCTGAGGATCAGTCTGACTTGATTCTTCAACTCCAAACTCAAGGAAAAACGGTCATGGTTTTGGGAACTGAAATGGAGGCTCTTGCTCTGATTGCGGTGGCAGATGAAGTTCGTGAAAGCAGTAAAGACGTGATTCAACAACTTCACCAATTAGGAATTAAGAAAACCGTGATGTTGACGGGTGATAACGAAGCAACTGCAAAGGCGATTGGGGAGCGTTTAGGAGTCGGAGAAATTCAAGCTGATCTTCTTCCGCATCAAAAGTTAGAGTTTATCAAGCAACTTCGCTCAGATGGTTCCAGAGTTGCGATGGTCGGTGACGGAGTCAATGATGCTCCAGCTCTCGCATCATCAACCGTAGGAATTGCCATGGGTGGAGCTGGTACAGACACTGCCTTGGAAACAGCGGATATCGCTCTCATGGCAGATGATCTACGAAAACTACCATTTACCATCAAATTAAGCCGTCAAGCGCTACGCATTATTAAGCAAAACATTACATTCTCTTTAGCGATTAAAGCAGTAGCCCTATTACTCATTGTTCCAGGGTGGCTCACTCTCTGGATGGCGATCTTCGCTGATATGGGAGCGACCTTGATTGTAACCTTAAATGGACTGAGATTGTTAAAGGTGAAGGAGTAAAACTGAAAACAGCCGATTTCCAGAAATAAAAGGCAATCGGCTGTTTTCACCCTCAGATCACTTACTGACAATGGAGTTTTAACAGAAGAGAGATGGAGGATACCACGATGGAGAATCTTACACCGTTGAAAACGGCTATAGATATCTGGAGGATGAAGAGTGGCAAACCAGAAGACATTCTTTCCCGACAACAATCTCGTTTGGCTGACCTCATCCGTTTTGCGAGATTGAACTCCCGATATTATGCAAAAAAATACAGAGAGTTACCAGAAAACATCACCAACTTACAGCAAACCCCTACCGTCACCAAATCAGAACTCATGGCCCATTTTAATGAATGGGTGACGGACCCGGCTGTAACCATAGAAAGTGTAAAAGAATTCGTGTCAGATATGTCGTTAATCGGACAGCTTTATTTAGGACGCTATATGGTTTCGACCACTTCGGGGTCAACTGGAGTGCCTGGGATCTTTATTCAAGATAAAGGTTCAGATACGATTATGAAAATATTGATGGCTATTCGCGGAACAACAAAATTGAAATGGAGTGACTTGTGGAAATAGGGGTTAAAGGCGGACGAAATGCGGAAGTATGTTCGACAGCGGGACATTTCACAGCATACAGCACGGCTGAACGCATGCGCTTAAAACAGCCTTCAAATGAGAAAATCAGAGTTTTTTCGATTCAATCCCCTCTTTCCACACTGGTCAAAGAACTGAATGAATACCAACCGACTGTGATGGGAGGTTATCCAACCGTGATGGATATATTAACAGAAGAACAAAAAGCAGGTCGGTTGAATATTCATCCCGTGGCGATCCTTTGTGGTGGAGAACAGTTATAGGGATTTTATATTACGTACAGAATTGATGTGTCCTAAAAGTATACCTTTAAGGACACTCATTCTGTTCTAGGGGGTAGTATTTTTTAGAAAAATTGTATGCTAAGGGAAAAAACACATATTGAGGTGACACCAAGATACGCCTGAGCGGTAATAGGCAGGATAAAATTGAAAATGAAGTAATAGGGGGCAAACCATATATCTATCAAGCCGAGAGAATAGAATACACTGAGCATCATGAAAGATGCTATTCCTT
>NZ_JACETT010000100.1:0-757 GCF_013912365.1 Thermoactinomyces intermedius | reverse complement strand
GAAGCCGGCGAACGGCTTCCAATGCCACTTCCCTGTTCACCACACACGAAATTTTAATTTCAGATGTCGAAACCATTTTCACCCGGATTCCGGCTTCACTCAGTGTGGCAAACATTTTTGCGGCCACTCCCGGCTTTGTCATCATGCCCATCCCCACGGCAGACACCTTGGCAAGGCCGGATTCGGAAATCAATTGGGCATAACCCAGGGAATCTTTTGCCGATTCTAATAATTCGATCGTTGCATCCTTTTCAGATTCTTGCACACTGAATGCCACATCGATCTCCTTCTGGTCATGTTCACTTTGCACAATAATGTCGACATTGATATTCGCTCCGCCGATGAGTCCGAATAATTGCGACAACATATTTTCGCGGTTGGGCAGGCCCAGCACTTTGATTCTTGCAACATCGAGATCATGAGCGATGCCCCGTACGTTTAACTCGTTTTCCATGGTTTTCTCCCCTTTCACCCATGTTCCGGGTTCATCCACAAAACTGGAACGGACCATCAACCGGACTTGATGATGGAGCGCCGTTTCCACCGAACGCGGATGAAGAACGCCGGCTCCCAAGTGTGCCAGTTCGAGCATTTCTTCATAAGTGATTTCATCCATTTTCCGGGCGGCGGGCACCACACGCGGGTCCGCAGTAAAAACCCCGGTGACATCCGTGTAAATTTCGCAGCAATCCGCCCCCAGGGCTGCGGCCAAAACAACCGCCGTTGTATCGGAACCTCCGCGTCCCAATGTGGTGAT
>NZ_JACETT010000010.1:0-53411 GCF_013912365.1 Thermoactinomyces intermedius | reverse complement strand
ATATTAGTTGCGGGTTCTAAATTGTATTGTTGAAAGAGTTGTTCTAGTGTTAGGCTTTCCCCAGTGCTCGGCAAGTTTGTTACTAGTTCATCTCCATCAACTACCTCATATGTACTGTCCAGCTCTGCATCACTCATTTTAATTCCTGCTGCATGGCTGTAAGAAGGAATGAAAGAGCTAATTGTTAGTGTTAGTAATGTGAATAACATAAAAATTTTTTTCATATATTAATCTCCTTTACACTTAATTAATTCTATTATCACTAGATTTATAAAAATATTCAAGAGTTTTATATAGATGATATTTAATTTGATTTTTATTGTTATTCTTATTTTTATACCAATTACAGATTGATAATTGGGTCGCGTCTTATTCAAATCTTCTCCAAGTTTATTAATAATATACAGAAATGATTGAATTTTATATATAATAAAGGAGGAGGTGTGTTGGCGTGAGCCGTTTTCAAGAGATAAGCCCCGGTTTGAAAACATGTCCCCGTTGTGGAGAAGGGAAGCTGCATAAAACCATAGACGGATATGTGGTTTGTGACGAATGTGATTATGAAGAATATGAGGGATGAGTTGTTCCCGCACAGCGGGAGTTTTCTTTTTATACCAAGGTAATAAGAATGATCCTGTGGAATAAGTATTAGCAACATCCATTGAAGGAGTCAAAGTCCATTGAAAACGGCAGATGCTTTTTTAAAGGGATACAAGCCTGCATTTTTGGAAATACTCGGCTTGAAACAGACGACAAAGCACTTGAATTTTTTATTGGCGAACTATCCGCATGTGAGTCATCGTGATTACGACTTATTGTCCGGTAACCGGTTTTATTTGTTTTTTCAAACCGACTTCATGCGTCACCGGTTTGAAGAAGAGTTGAAACAAAGCACTTTTTCGTTAGCGGACACAGACCGCATTTTGGGGATGACTTTGGGATTCCCGCCGCGAGCTGTCGGTTTTTATGTCCAAATGATGAGGGAAAAAAGAAAAGGAAACACTCAAGCGTATCAACAAATGAAAAGCAGAAAAATCGGTATGATTTACAGCGGATGCTCGTTTGCTTCGGATATCGCGGATTTCAAGGAAAATGCGTTGTGGTTGCTTAAAAGGTATCCGTACGAAGAAGCAAAAGAAGACGGCATGTATATCCGCATCGGTTTGGAACCGCGCATACCAGTGCCGGTTGATGATTACCAAGGGCTTACGGAGTTTCACGAATACATAATGAAAAAAAGCGGCTTTGTGACTGTATAAAGCGATCGCTTGGGAGTTCCCCCGGCGTCGGTATGTTATCATGTGACGGATGACAGCAGCTTCACGAGAACAACATGGGGGAACGATGTGATGTTGAAAAAAGTATCGATGATCTTGGTATGTACGTTCCTGCTGACGGGAGTGGCAGGTTGTTCTGAAGAAAAAATGACCAATCGGGGGGATTTGTCGGCCCATGTTCCATGCATGGAGAAAAAGAATATCACGTTTGAGCAAAGAGCGGACGGTTTTTACTTAAGTGATGATGAATGGGATAAGTTTATTTGGTTTTGCAGTTAGAATGGTGTGTCTGTGAGTGAGAGAGCCATTCGCGGCAAAAAGGGCGGTTCCTTAAGTTAAGGCTCAAGGTGGTGACAAGGTGACAGTTCATATTCGGCCGGCAGTTCTTTCAGATATTGGTGCGATTCGTGAGATTGCCCGGGTTGCTTGGCATCATACGTATGAAAACTTGATTCTGGAGCCGGTTCGTTAGCAGTTCTCGGTGGCTTATTCCGACGAAAAGCTGAAGCGGCGAATGGGGGAATCCATCTTTTGGGTGGCTGAAGCGAAAGGAAAAGTTTCCGGCTTTATTCAGGTGACGCAATAAGAGAGGACGTCGGTGATCGATGCGATTTATGTGTTTCCTGAATCCCAGGGACAAGGCATCGGGACAATGCTTTTGGCCCAGGCTTTGAAGAATCTAAAAGAATGGACGGTCGATGTGGAAGCCGGAAATAAAACGGGGATCCGCTTTTATAAAGCCAGGGAATTTCAAGCGGTGGAAGAATATAAAGAGCCTTTTTTCGGATATGATTTGAAAACGATCAGGATGACAACAGACATTTTGATTTAAAGGATTTGTCACAGGACTCATGCCAAATAAACATGTGGAAATGCTTGCTCTGCGATAAAATGGATAGTGAGATTTTTAGTCTTGCTTAGGGAGTTATGATGATGCTGGATAAGATCAAAGGTGGTTTATTCGGAGTGGCGATCGGGGATGCGTTGGGGGCGACAACGGAATTTATGAGCCGGGGGGAAATTGAAGAGAAATATGGCTACTTGACGGAAATCATCGGCGGAGGCTGGCTGGGTTTGGAGCCGGGGGAAACAACGGATGATACGGCGATGACCATGGCGGTTGCCAACGGGTTGGTGAAAAACCCTGCCAATCCGGTGGCAAGGATTGGGGATGAGATCAAACAGTGGGTTGAATCGAGTCCCCGAGATATCGGAAATATTCTTCGCACGACTTATGATTGTTATGACGGAGACTGGTTTGATGCAGCGGAAAAGGCACATCAAGTGCTAAGCGGAAGAAGTGCAGGAAATGGGACTTTGATGCGTTGTTTGCCGGTTGCCCTCATGTACAGCGATCAAGCCAAAATCATGGAAATCAGCCGCTTGCAATCCAAAATGACGCATTATGATGATCTGGCCTCGGAAGCATGTGTGTTGTATAACTGCATTGCTTACCGGGTTCTTTCCGGGGAATCCCTGACATCGGCGATAGAAGAGGAGATCCGGGACACCCGCTATGATGAATCCATTCACGAGAAACCTCAGGTTCCGCCCAATGGTTATGTGGAAAACACCCTCAAATGGGTATTGCATCTGTTATGGAATGCTTCCTCTTTTGAAGAAGTCGTTCAGGAGGCGGCCAATCTGGGAGGGGATTCGGATACCATTGGAGCCATCGCCGGCGGATTGGCAGGTCTTTACTGGGGATTTGAGGCCATTTCTCGGGAGTATAAAGAAGCGATTTTAATCAAAGATGAGCTTGAATCCTTGGCTGAACAACTTTGGCAAGTTCGGCAAAACGAAATGGAAAACATTTCATCGGAAAGCTTTTCTGCAACTCCGGGATCTTAAATATGGATGCTTGCAGCAGATGAAACCCGAACAATATGAATCATGGTTCGGGTTTTTTGTTTTCCATTTAAGACAGATCATTTAACGCGATTTTAAAAGGAAAGGAAATATATTTTAAAGAAACACTGGTTGAACGCTGTATTTTATTAAATAGTGTAAAATTGATCTCATTGATGACAGCGGAAAGAAAGAATCTAATCTAAATTCTTCTAAATTAAAAAGAAAATACATCATCTCTCTAAACGAATTACAATGTTTTTGGCGTTATCCATTTTTTGAATATACAAAATAAAATCAGATTGATTATAAAATATAATATTTATATAATAGCGAAAAATTAAGTGGAAGCCATAATCGTTAACTTCTATGTGCCGAGTAAAAGTTCGTTCTTCAAAAGAGGTGAAACGGTGATAAAATGAAATTTTTACATCAGGGGAGTGTCATTCTCTTTCTTATTTTGATTGTAAGTTTTATTGGCATTCAACCTGTCGGGGCGACCAAGGGAGGAAGCTTTGAAATTCCCAGTGTAAATGATGACTTTAATCAAGTAAAACCAGGTCCGGCTCCTGCCAAAGAGATATCCGTTTCAGAGACAAAACAGGAAAAAGGTTTTTTTGATAAAGTGAGAGACTTTTTTTCTAGTACATGGGAAAAGGGAAAGTCAGGAATAAAGAAAGCATCAGATTGGATTGTATCAAAGGCAAAAGGTGTCTGGAACTGGGTGACCTCTAAAACAGGCAAGGTCGCAGGTGCAATAGCTCTGGGGGCTGCTGCCATTTCGGCGATATTTCGCAAATATGGGCAACAGATCAAAAGCGGGGTTCAGTCAGCATACAGTGGTGCAAAGCAATGGGTTAAGAATTTGCTGGGAATTCGTTATGATTATCCTCATGGTACCATTCATACAATTGATACGACCGACAAGGAACTGGCACATGCGGCAGACTTGACATACTTGGATGTGATATCTGAGAGAAATATTAAAACCACTTTAGGTGAAGAATGGGTGGAAGAGGAAGATTTATATCTCGATTTGCCCAATGGATTGCAAGCGCATGTGTTTGTTAATGATCATACAAATGAAATGATTATTGCTTTCAGAGGTACCGAACCAAAATGGGAAGATATTGTAATTGGTGATGGTCCCATTGCTTTTGGAAACGATCGTATAAATCTGCAGGCAATCGAAGCCCGAAAGTATGTTGAGAAAATATTAAACAATCCTGATTATAGGGATTATGAAAAAGTTCTTACCGGTCATTCCCTTGGAGGGTATCTGGCCGCAGATTGCGCCATCAAATACCGGGTTCCAGCAATTACCTTTAATGCTCCGGGAAAAAATCTGTTCCCAAATGTCAATGTAACAACGCTGGCAGGTGCTGTACGAGGTGCTGGCGGTGGTCCGGTTGGAGTCGTGGGTGGGGCCGTCGGAAGTACGGCTGCAGGTTATGTAGAAAATATGCTTGATCCCCAACTTCGGGCAGAAGAAGCCAATGAGAAAGCCGGTACATACGACAAATTGATTCGAAATTACCGTTATGATGATGATCTGGTAGGCTCATTGGGGTATCGTCCCGGAAAAACATATGACATTGAATCAGATGGCCGAGTAGAAAAAGATGAAGGTTTGGATAATCAGCTGGGCTTTGGCATAAAAAGTCACGGTATCTCCAATTTCACAAGCTATGATCGTGAGAAAGGGGAGTATGTGGATGTGGATTCACCAATTCCTGATTTGTATGGAGAGAATGGAAATATTGTAGAAAGATAAAGGAGTGACCCGATTGTGAGGTTTCGAAATACATGGATCTTAGTAGCGAGTATGCTTGTCTTGCTCTTGGCAGGATGTCAGGGTGAATCAACCGACACAACAAAGGAAGTGAACCAAGTGGGAGAAGAAGAGCTCAAAGAAAAAGCAATCCAGCATATAAAAGAGACTTATAACAAGGAATTTGAAGTAACAAAAGTAGAATGTGTGAGTAAGTTTGGAGCAAGTTGTTTTATCACGGGAAAAGTGAAAGACGGAAAGGACACAGAAATTACGGTGTACTGGCTGCCGCCGGATGGAATCAAAGATGATTATGTTCTCACATTATGGGATGAGGAATTGGAACCGGAGATCAAGTCGCTGTCGGAAAGGATGATGGATATCAGGGAAATCAAAACGATATCTTATTCAAACGGGGCAAAAAAAAGCAAATACACCGGAGATGTCCCGTCCGTCTTTGAAGTGCTGAAAAACGGCGGAGATAAGGACTATTTATTTCATTGGAGAGGAAGAATTTATGAGAATAATGGTCAATATGAAACGGGAATTAAAGATTTTTTAAAGGAAATCAAGGCAATGAATTTCAATAGAGTTTTAATCACTATTTTTGTTGCAGATGATGAACTGAAATCTGCATCAAATCATGTAGAAGAGAGCGATTATACGTTATACCGCTACAATATCAAAATTGATGACATCCAAAAAGTGGATATAAATCATCTCAACTTGGATCAGTATAAAACGGTCATTAAACATTAACAGAAAGGAGATGGACAGATAGGGAATTTCAGTCTGTCCATCTTTTTTATCTTCTGTATGATGCTGTTGTTCGTTTTCACCTGATTTGTATGACGAGGATTGATAATCTCATAATCCGGTGGGGATTTTCCATTTTTTGGTTTTAGTTCAGGGATAAGGGGCATTTTTCCGGGGTTGTATTGAAAACATTATGTTTTCTTCAATGCATCGATCAACTTGAATCGCTCACAGACCAGCAACAGACCTTCTGAAAATTCCCGTCCAATTTTCCTCAATTCCTCTTGAAAAAATTTTTCATGCGTTTCTTTCCAATATTGATAGGTTCGGTCTTCTTCCCCTTCTGCAATGGCAAAGTCCTCAGGAACTTCGTTCATCGGCATGATTTTCACATCAATGGTTTGGATGATCGCGACAGGTTCATCTTTGCTTAAAATAATGCTGTCATCCCCGGTGGATGGCAGGGGTTCCTTCGCCAACTCATAAAAAATGAGTGCGGAAATATTCTTCCAAGTCGTTTCGAGCTGCCTGATTCATAGGCTTATCAAGAGGGAAAGTTTAACGGTAAACGGGAGAGTGAGAAGGACATTCGGCTTCCAAGTTAGGAGATGATGAAGAAAAACCCCCGACGATCTTTATTTGTTCGGGGGTTTTTTGCCTCTTATTTGTTTACTTTTACGGATGTTGTGACGGTTTCCGGTTCCAGCCAGCGGGCATGGAAGGTTCCTTGTTGGTCGATGCGTTCGAATCCGTGTGCGCCGAAGTAGTCCCGTTGGGCTTGGATCAAGTTGGCACCGCTTCTTGCGGACCGGTAGCCGTCGTAAAAGGCGAGGGCGGAACTGAGACACGGCAACGGCAAACCGCTTTCAAATCCTTTCATGACCACATTCCGCAATGATGCCTGATAGCGGTTGGTTTTTTCCAAGAAATAAGGAGCCAAAAGCAGGTTGGACAAATCTTTGTTTTCTTGATAGGCATCGGAAATGTGATTTAAAAAGTCGGCCCGTATAATGCATCCGCCGCGGAAGATCAGGGCGATGTCCCCTAATTGGAGGGACCAGCCGTATTGCTCAGAAGCGGTTTTATATTGCTGGAAGCCCTGGGCATAAGCGCAGATTTTTCCCATAAAGAGAGCTTCTTTTACCTGCTTTATCCAGTAATCCTTGTCCATTTCTTCTCCCGAGGGGGAAGGTCCTTCCAAAAGGGATTCGGCTTGGACTCTATCTTCTTTTAAGGAAGACAAGAATCTTGCAAATACGGATTCGGTCATGATGGTGGAAGGAACTCCGAGGTTTAACGCTTCTTGGCTGGACCATTTTCCTGTCCCTTTTTGTCCGGCTTTGTCCAGAATGACTTCCACCATCGGTTTTCCCGTTTCCTGATCGGTTTTGGAAAGGATCTCTGCGGTGATTTCGATCAGGTTGCTTTTTAGTTCCGATTCATTCCAGGACTTAAATACGCCGGCGGTTTCCGGGATGGAAAGGCCGACGATTTGATGGAGGAATTGCCAAGCTTCGGCAATCAATTGCATGTCTGCATATTCGATTCCGTTATGCACCATTTTCACATAATGCCCCGAGCCTTCAGGGCCGATGTAGGTGCAGCAGGGTTTGCCGTCGACTTGTGCAGCGATTTTTTCCAGGATCGGGGCCACTTGACGGTAAGCTTCTTGGTCGCCGCTTGGCATCAGCGCCGGACCGTTCAATGCGCCTTCTTCCCCGCCGGAGACGCCAACACTGATAAAATGGATTCCCCGTTCTTTTAAAGCCCGGTATCTCCGGTTGGAATCATGGAAGTCGGAGTTTCCGCCGTCCATGATGATATCCCCTTGATCCAAAAGAGGAAGAAGGGATTCGATGACGGAATCGACTGCCGCCCCGGCGGATACCATCAGAAAGATTTTGCGCGGGCTTTTTAAGGAACGGACAAAGGGTTCCAGTTCATAATAAGCCTCGATCCGGCTGTGTGCATGTCGGCTGACAAATTGGTCGGTCAGATCCGGCGTGTAGTTGTAGACGGCGACATTTTCTCCGTGATTGGCCATGTTTCGGGCCAAATTGGACCCCATCACACCTAAACCATAAACACCTATGCTGTTCTTCATTGGATTCCACCCTTTAAACAAACAAATTGAGAATCAGGACTCCTGCCAGGCCGGTGACCGAGATGACGGTCTCCAGCAAAGTCCAGGTTGCAAATGTTTCTTTGATATTCAGATTGAAAAATTCTTTAAACATCCAAAAACCGGCATCGTTGACGTGGGAAGCGATCAGGCTGCCGGCGCCGGTTGCCAGAACCATCAGGGCCGGGTCCACATCGGTTCCTTGCATCAAGGGAATGACCAGACCTGCGGTGGTCAGAGCAGAAACCGTGGCGGAACCGAGTGCAATTCTCAAAATAGCGGCGATCAACCAGGCGAGCAAAAGCGGCGACATGTGGCTGCCGGCAAACAGTGCGGATACCGAATCTCCCACACCGCCATCGATCAACACTTGTTTCAGGACCCCGCCGCCGCCGATGATCAACAGCATCATCCCGATGGCACGGACGGCTTCTTCTGCCGATTGCATCACTTGTTTTATCGGGATGTTTCGCTTGATGCCCATAGTATAGACGGCGAGCAATACGGAGATCAATAAAGCCGTGGTCGGTTCCCCGATCAAATGGATGGCGTCAAAGAACAGGTTGTCGCCTGCCACCCCCAAATCCTGAAGAAGTTCAACCAAGGTTGCAATGGCCATTAAAATCACGGGCAACAAGGAAGTGAAGACGCTGATTCCGAATCCGGGAAGCTTCTCCGGATGGGTTTCTTTGGTGCTGACGAGGGAATCGGCCTGTTCCGCTTCCGATTTATGAAAAGAATCAGGGCTGATTTTTTTGACTAACCGGGCAAACAACGGACCGGCAAGGATCACGGCCGGAATGGCAATGACGGTTCCATAAAGCAGTACCATCCCGATGTTTGCATCATACTGCTGGGCAATCACGGTCGGGCCGGGATGCGGGGGCAAAAATCCGTGGGTGACCGAAAGGGCCGCCGCCATCGGAATCCCCAAATACAAAACGGGAACTTTGGATTCCTTGGCAATTTGGAACACGATTGGCACCAACAGCACCAACCCCACTTCAAAAAACAGGGCAATTCCAATTATAAAGGATGAAATGACCACCGCCCATTGAATGTATTTTTGGCCGAACCGGTCAATGAGCGTCACGGCGATTTGACGGGCCCCGCCGGCATCGGCGACCAGTTTTCCGAGAATGGCTCCCAGTCCGAAAATCAAAGCGATACTGCCCAGAGTCGCCCCCATTCCGCCTTCAATCGATTCGACGATTTTCTCCAGCGGAATGCCGAGCGCCAGCCCGACGGCAAAGGCAGTGATGATTAAAGAAATAAATGTGTTCAGTTTGAACTTGGTGATCAAAACAAGCAAAAAGATGATGCCGAGCGCCACAATCAAAAGCGGCAACATGTTTTCCATTGGTTTTCACTCCCATCCGTTATGGTTTGAGGGTGGCAAATTGGTTATACTCCGGTGCCAAAACCCGGGAAAGGCGGATGAAGACCGGAATCCATTTGCGGTACTCCCGGACATGGGAAGGAACGGGTTTGTGCTGATGGGTTTTGCCGATCCATTCATTCACCACGTCAAAGGAGTCAATTTTTCCAAAAGCGTAAAGTCCGAGCTGGCAGGCCCCCAGGCAAGAAGACTCGTGGCTTTCCGGAATGATCACTTCCTGGTCAAAGATGTCTGCCAGCATCTGCCGCCACAATTCAGATCGGGCAAAACCGCCGGTTGCCTTGATGGAAGTGACGGGATGATCCATGACTTCCACCAAAGCCAGAAAGACGGAGTACAGGTTGTAAAGCACACCTTCCAAGGCGGCGCGGATCAGGTGTTCCTTTTTGTGGCTGAGGGTGAGTCCCACAAAGGAGCCCCGGACATCCGCATTCCACAGCGGTGCCCTTTCCCCGGACAAGTAGGGGAGAAACAGCAGGCCGTCCGCTCCAGGTCGGACTTGGCCGGCAATTTTGGTCAAGGCGTCATAAGGATCGATGCCGAACGACTTTGCCGTTTCCGCTTCCGCTGCGGCCAGTTCTTCCCGGATCCAACGAAGCACAATGCCGCCGTTGTTGACGGGGCCGCCGATGACCCAGTGATCCCCGGTCAATGCATAACAAAAGATGCGCCCTTTCGGATCGGTTTGGGGTTTGTCAATCACAGTCCGGATAGCGCCGCTGGTTCCGATGGTGACGGCGACTTCTCCTTTTTTGACGGCACCGACCCCCAGATTGGACAGGACGCCGTCGCTTGCGCCAATGACAAACGGGGTTTCGGGCCGGATTCCCATTTGTCCGGCGAAAGACGGGTTGCATCCGGTAAACACTTCCACGGTCGGGACAATCCGGGACAACTTTTCTTCCGTGATGCCCGCGACTTGAAGCGCCTTCGGATCCCAGTTCATTGATTCGAGGTTCATTAACCCGGTGCACGAGGCGATGGATACATCAACGGCGAATTCGCCGAAAAGACGGAAAAACACATATTCCTTGATTCCGATGTACTTATGGGTTTTGGCGGCTATCTCCGGCACGTCATGTTCCAGCCAGGTGATTTTGCACAACGGGGACATGGGATGGACCGGGGTTCCGGTTCGTTGGTAAATGGCATGTCCGTCCCGTTCGGTTTTGATGGTTTCCGCCCATTTTGCACTGCGGTTGTCGGCCCAGGTGATGCAGCGTGACAGAGGGTTTCCTTGGGCATCAACAGCAATGACACTGTGCATTGCGCTGCTGAAGGCGATAAATGACAAATCCTCGGGGTTGATTCCCGATTTCTTCATGACATGACGGACCGACAGGAGAACGGCTTCAAAGATTTCTTCCGGATCCTGTTCGGCAGTGTGGCTGTCCGGCGTGTACAATGGATAGCCGTTGTTTGCCGATGCGACAATCTCTCCGTTTTCCTTGTACAATACCGCTTTCGTACTGGTGGTTCCGATATCCACACCCAACATCCATTTGTTCTCATTCATATGGCTCATTCGCTTTCTGTAAAAATTCCGGGGTTGTCCATAATCCGTCTGATTTTTTCTTTACGTCTCTGAAATTTTTGTAAAAGGCTTCTTCCACCAAATGCATGTCCTTTTCTTCGATGGACCGGATCAGCAGCTGGTGGTTTTGGATGATCCGGTCAAAATCGGCATCGTTGTTTTTCATCCGATGCCGCATGTCCAGCAAAATGAGGCATTCCATCACCGGCTTGATATTGGACCAGAGGATGAAAAGATACCGGTGTTGGATGGACCGGATGATCGTCTCATGAAATTCGATATCCCGAAACGAAAATTCATCGGCATCTTTGTATTTGATGGCAACTTTCATCATTTCCAGGATTTTGTTTAATTCGCGGAGCAGAGAATCATTGTTTTCCCGCTTTAATAAGTTTTTAAAAACAAATGATTCCATCATCAGCCGGACATCATAAATTTCATCAATGTCTTTTTCCGTGATGCCGGCCACTTTGGCGCCCATCCGGTTTAATTGCACCAAATCTTCCCGTTCCAGGATCCGCAATGCTTCCCGGATGGGAGAGCGGCTGACGTTGTATTCTTCAGACAGCCGGTTTTCTGATAAAACGGTTCCATTTTTAAGGTCCTTGGAAAGGATCCTCATTCGCAAATCGGCAGCCACTTGCTGGCCGATTGAGGATTTTGCCAGTCTTTTTTCCGGATAAAGCCCTTTCAAATCATCACCCCTTTTGGGTTTGAATACTTGTATACAAGTATCCTACCAAGAAACGGTTGGTTTGTAAACGGTTTCGTTTCCGTATGATCGAAAGCAAATTTTTCATAAAGAAAACCCTGATCTTTCAATAAGATCAGGGTTTGACCATCCTGCATCTTTTATGCATTTTGGTTGCGAAGCAGACGGAGCCCGTTTAAAGTGACCAGCAAGGTGACCCCCGTATCCGCGAAGATGGCCATCCAAAGCGTCAGCCAACCCGGAATGATCAGCAAAAGGGCGACCAATTTCAATGCGATGGCCAGTGTGATATTTTGCTTGATGATGCGCAGGGCTTTCCGGCTCAGACGGATGGTGAACGGGAGTTTTTCCAGATCGTCCCCCATCAGCGCGATATCTGCGGTTTCCAGTGCCGTGTCGGTCCCGGCCCCGCCCATGGCAATGCCGACGGTGGATGCAGCCAGCGCCGGTGCGTCGTTAATGCCGTCTCCCACCATGGCGACGGAGCCGGATTCTTGTTGCAACTGATGGATCCATTCCAATTTTTCCTGCGGCAGCAGTTCTGCCCGGACTTCGCTGACCCCGAGTTTTTGGCTGATGGCTTGTGCCGTGGAGGCATTGTCTCCCGTTAACATGACGGTTCTTTGGATTCCCAGGGAATGCAATGCTTGAATCACCTTTTGTCCGGACTTCCGGACTTCATCCGAAACGGCAATCAAAGCCAGAATTTCTTTTTCGTCCCCCATCAACATGACGGTTTTGCCTTGGGTTTGTTTTTCTTGGATCCGATCTTTGAGGTCTTCGGTCATCCGGTCCCGGAACAACCCGGGATTTCCGATTTCGTAAAGGATGCCGTCCACTTTGGCCCGCACCCCTTTTCCCGTCAGCGAGAAAAAATCCTCCACCGAGAGGGAATCGAAAGGAACATTCCATTCTTCCGCTTTTTTGAGAATGGCAGACGACAACGGATGTTGGGAGTTTTTTTCGATCGCTGCCGCAATGGCAAACAGTTCTTTATCGGACCTTGAGCAAAGCGGCACGAAATCCGTGACCACCGGCGTCCCTTTGGTCAGGGTGCCGGTTTTGTCAAAAGCTATGGCTTTGAGTTTGGCCGCAGATTCCAGATGGATTCCGCCTTTGATGAGTACCCCGTTCCGCGCGGCCGTGCCGATGGCCGTGACGATGGAAACCGGGGTGGAAATGACCAAAGCACAGGGACATCCGACGACAAGCAGCGACAGCCCCCGGTAAATCCATTCACTCCAGTCGGCTTGGAAGAGCAGGGGAGGGAGGACGGCCAAAAGAATGCCGGCAGCCAGTATTGCCGGGGTATATACCCGTGCAAACCGGTCAATGAAGGCTTGTGCCGGAGCCCGTCCGGCCTGGGCTTCTTCCACCAAATGAATGATTTTGGCCAGGGTGGTGTCTTCAGCCCGTTTGGTCACCCGCACTTCCAGGAATCCTTCTTCATTTAAGGTTCCGGCAAACACTTCATCCCCGGCGCTTTTGGCCACGGGAACGGATTCGCCGGTGATGGCGGCCTGGTTGACCGTGGAAGTTCCTTGGATGACCATTCCGTCCATGGCAATTTTTTGCCCGGGTTTGACCAGCATGATGTCGCCCGTTTCGATTTCTTGGACGGGAATGAGCTTTTCTTCCCCGTTGCGGCGAATCCAAGCTTGTTTCGGCGCGATGTCCATGAGAGAGCGAATCGATGTGCGCGCTTTATCCATGGAGTAGGATTCCAGCATTTCACTGATGGCGAACAAAATGACGACCATGGCGCCTTCCCCCCACTCTCCGATGGCGACGGCACCGATGATGGCAATGGTCATCAGGGTATTCATTTGAAATTCAAAACGGATGAGGTTTTTCAAACCATGAAGAAACAACCGGTATCCTCCCGTGAGGATGGAAGCCGCATACAAGAGGATGACGGGAAGATTTTCGCCGGATTGCCCGTTCAAGACCCAAGCGGCGATCAGAAAGAAAGCAGAGAGAAAGACGGGATAATTCGCTTTTTTCTTCCAAAAAGGAAGGCGGTTTTCGCCCGGGATCTCATGCTCCGGCGAGATTTTCAAATTTTCAAAGGCACCGGCCTTTTCAATTTCTTCCATGGTGGCATCGCCAAGCACCGTGATTTTGGAAGCCCCGAAATTCACCTTGGCTTCTTTCACACCCGGCAGATTGCAAACATTTTTCTCAAATTGTGCGGCGCAATGGGCGCAGGATAACCCGTGAATACGGTAAATTTTTTTCGCTTCATTGGTTTCCATTTTCTTGTAACTCCTTACTGTGATCAAAGGCCAACCGGATCAAGTCTTTGACATGATCATCATCCAGTGAATAAAAAACCATTTTTCCTTCCTTCCGGTATTTGGCCAAGCCCATATTCCGCAACAAGCGCAAATGATGGGAGGCGGTTGCCGGTGAAGACCGGATGATATTGGCCACATCACAAACGCAAAGTTCACTTTCCTTTAATAAAGCATAAGCGATTTTCAAGCGGGTCGGGTCGGCCAAAGCTTTAAACATTTGTGACGTATCGCTGAAGTTTGTGTTTTTCAGTGAGGAACGGGCTCTTTGCACTTTTTCTTCGTCAAAACAATAAATTTCACAATGGTCGTTGCTCAACAATGGCACCTCGCTTTTTGGGAAATATCGGGGACAGGCAGTTTTTTATCATTCAATATTCAAATGATTGTTTGATTATATAATAACACCAAGCGGCATAGATTCAAATACCCTTTTGAATATCTTTTGGATCTATGTTTGGAAAGTTCCTTTATTATTGACATCCGGATCACTTGATGATAAAAATTGATTGAACGATCAATCAAAAATTAGATTATACAATCAAATTTTGGGGGTGGGTATCGTGCAGATCCAAAAAGGAGAAGAAAAAGCTTATTTTTTTGTTAGTATAGGACTGAGTATCCTTGCGTTTTGGTATTTATGGCATCACTTTGCCGGAGTGGAAGAAAAAACGGTGAACACTGTTTATGATTATTGGTATGTTTGGATCCGGCCCGTGATCATCGGGATTGTCGGGCTCATTACTTTGCTTTCGGCCGTGCTGTTTTTGTTTCGTCATCCTGTTGCGGCCGTGCTGTTTCAAAGCGGGATTTCCCTGATCGTGTTCATTCTGGTGGCGAACTTGGTGGTTTTGGTCATCCGGGGGGGTCATCACTTGATTCAGGGAGGTGCCCGGCCGGTTTTGGAACGGGTGGTCCGGGAGCCGCACAAAGTATTTTTGGTTCCGGTGATTATCCTTGTGTTGTCCATTATGAGTGCCATCAGGAAAAAATAACCTGAGAGGTGAATGCGATGCAAAAAGATGAACGGGAAAAAGGAAAATTATCCTTTATTCAAGAGGCGAGACGGGAACAGATCATTCAAGCCGCCATTGAAACACTGGGAGAGATTGGATATGTGAAAGCCAGCTTGTCCAAGATCGCCAAAAAAGCTGGCATTTCCACCGCTCTGATTTCTTATCATTTTCGGGATAAGGAAGACTTGATGTATCATGTGTTGATGAAACTGATGGGGGATTTGTCTGCTTATGTTTTGGAGAGGGTTCACAAGAAAACAACCCCCTTGGACAAGTTGCATGCCTTCATTGAAGCCAGTTTGGCTTACCAGGGAACCCACCATCAGAAAAATGTGGCTTTGATTGAAATCATTTTTAATGGCAGAACACCAGATCATATTCCTTATTATCTGCTTGGTGACTCAGAAGAGGATCCTCTTCAGAAGGAGCTGCGGAATATTTTAAGGAAAGGGCAGAAAGAAGGAGTTTTTGGAGACTTTCATTTGGATGTGATGGTTCACGTCATTCAGGGATCAATCGGAGAATACATGCTGGATTCAGGTCTTATGCAAAAGGTGGATTTGGAAACATACAGCCGGGAACTGATCCGGATCCTCGATCAGACTGTCAAAGTCGGCGGGCAGGAGTGAAATTAAAAGTTTCGTTTCCGATGTCGTGAAGAGGAGAAAAGGGGGATGTCAAAGCTGCAACCGGCTTTCATCCGAGGGGGAAAGCCGGTTTGGTTGCTTTTCAGGTGAGGGAGAGGGATTCCATTTCAGTGATTTTTTGATTGGAAAAGAAGTCCGAAATGGCAAAGGAAGCGGCGCCGAGGGCCGTTGAATCGTCTTTCAGTTTGGAAAAACGAAGGCGGGTTGCAAAGGGATGATGGTTGGACAGCCGCTCTTCCAGGACGCGTTCAACGGGGTTTCTGATCCAGGGTTCAAAGCGGGCGATCCGGTTTCCGATAATCATGGCTTCGGGGTTGAATGTGTTCATGACATTGGTCAGGCCGATGCCGATGTATTCCCCCAACGTGTTCAGCAGTTGAATGACTTCAACATTTCCTTTTTGGGCTTCGGTGTAAAGAACATCCAAGTCGGCTTCCGGATGACCGTCCGGGAGGTTCCGTTTGGAAGCCGCATCTAAAAGGGCGCTTTCCGATGCATACAATTCCCAGCAACCGCGGTTGCCGCACGAGCATTTTCTGCCCTGAAAGTCGATGGACATATGTCCCATTTCCCCGGCAATTCCCGTAAAGCCCCGGTAAAGTTGATGGTTGATCACGATCCCGGTTCCAATACCGATTCCGATGCTGATATACACCGAATTGGCAATGTTTTTGCCGGCCCCGTACAACTGCTCCCCGTGGGCGCCGGCATTGGCTTCGTTTTCGATTTTGACGGGAATATGGAATTTTTCTTCCATCACTTGTTTTAAATCCACGTTTCTCCATTTCAGATTGGGGGCGAATAAGATTTGCCCCTTGGAATCAACCAGCCCGGGAACCCCGATCCCGATGCCGACAATGCCGTACGGGCTGTCGGGGGCTTTTTGGATGAGGTTGCCCGTGACGGCCGTCATTTGGTCCACGACCGATTCCAGCCGGGTTGACTTTAATTTGCTCGTGTTTTTTTCAATGATGTTTCCGCTTAAATCCGTCAAGATTCCCGAAAGATAGTTCACGCCGACATCGATGCCGATGGCGTAACCGGCATGATGATGAAAATAAAGCATCACGGGCTTCCGGCCGCCGCTGGATTGGCCGGCGCCAATTTCTTTGACGAAGGATTCTTTCAACAATTCGGCAACCATGGTGGACACCGTGGCTTTGTTCAAGCCGGTCTCTTTGGAAATTTGGGCCCGGGAGATCGGACCTTTGTTTTTGATGGTGTGGAAAACAACGGATTTATTGATTTGTTTGACCAGGTTTTGATCGCCGGTTCTGAGTGCTTTCATTTCTTTTTTCTCCTTACTGCAACCTCTGTTGTTGAAATTTTATCATACTCCATGGTCTGCTTCATGCGCAATGATTGTTTATGGTTTATACAAAGTTTGGTTGTCAGCTGTCATGGATTTTGTATTTTATTAAACATAGAAATTATATCTTTGGATATATTTCTATTTTTATTGACAACGCTTTCATCAAAGTGGTAATCTTAGTTTAACAATTAAACAAAGTTTCGCTGAGTGTTGGCCGGAAAGGTTTTATGGATTGTCAGGGAATTGCATTAAATGACATAATATTCTTTCTACGTTTGCGGTTGAAAGAATCCACAGCCAACACGGAGACAGGAGCTGGTTCAATATGAAATACGTCATCGGCGTCGATTTGGGGACGAGTGCGGTCAAGTTGCTTCTTGTCAACCAGACGGGGGAAGTGGTGGCACAAGTATCCAAATCCTATCCGCTGTTTCAGGAACGGTCCGGGTGGAGCGAACAAAACCCGGACGATTGGGTGAAGGCCACCATCAGCGGATTAAAAGAGCTTTTGCATCTGTTTGCGGGAGATCCCGGAGACATTGAGGGGATCAGCTTTTCCGGGCAGATGCATGGTTTGGTTCTTCTGGATAAAAAACTGGAAGTGCTGAGAAACGCCATTTTGTGGAACGATACGCGCACAACCGAAGAATGCCGGGAGATCGAAGAGCGGGTGGGCAAAGAAAGGTTGCTCGAAATCACCAAAAACCCGGCTTTGGAAGGATTCACCCTGCCGAAACTCCTCTGGGTGAAAAAGCATGAACCTCATTTGTACCAAAAAGCGGGCGCTTTTGTCCTGCCCAAAGATTATGTGCGCTTTAAGCTCACCGGGAAGCTCCATATGGACTGTTCCGATGCGGCCGGCACCCTTTTGCTGAATGTCCCGGATAAAACATGGAGCCGGGAAATCGGGGAGCGGGTCGGGGTGGACATGCGCCTGTGTCCGCCGCTTGTTGACTCGGTGGATGAAGTCGGCACAGTCACGCCGGAAATCGCGAAAGAGACCGGCCTGTCACCGGCGACGCGCGTTTTTGCCGGTGGGGCGGATAATGCTTGCGGAGCGATCGGGGCCGGCATTTTAAAAGAAGGAAAAACGCTGGTCAGCATCGGGACTTCCGGAGTGGTTTTAACGTATGAAAAAGACGGAACCAAAGATTTTGGCGGAAAAGTTCATTACTTTAATCATGGCGCCCCCGGTGCGTTTTACACCATGGGCGTCACGTTGGCCGCCGGGTACAGTTTGTCCTGGTTGAAAGAGGTCTTTGCCAATGATGAGGATTTTGACGATCTGTTAAACGGGATCGACCGGATTCCCCCCGGTGCGAACGGCCTGCTTTTTACCCCTTATATTGCCGGGGAACGGACGCCGCATGCCGATGCCCTGATTCGCGGCAGTTGGATCGGATTGGACAGCTCGCATCAAAAGGAGCATTTGGTCCGTTCCGTGTTGGAGGGGATCACTTTTTCGCTGAATGAATCCGTGGAAATGTTCCGTGCACACGGCAAAAAGGTGGATCAGGTGATCTCCATCGGCGGCGGGGCCAAAAATGAAACCTGGCTGCAAATGCAGGCGGATATTTTCGGCGCCAAAGTCGTGAAACTGAAAAGCGAACAAGGACCGGGGATGGGAGCGGCCATGCTGGCGGCTGCAGGATGCGGCTGGTTTGCATCGTTATCAGAATGTGCGGAGCAATTCGTCAAAGCCGAACAGGTGTATGAACCGGTTCCGGAAAACGTGAAAAAATACCGGCAATTGTTTCGGATCTACCGGGAAATTTATCCGGCCACCAGCGGAATGAGCCGCCAATTGCAGGCGTTCCGCCATGGAGGATGATCCTGTGGGAAGGAGGATGCGAAGGTGAAGGCAGACAAAGCATACCGGTTGTCTTTTACCGAAAAGGCCAGGGAAATCGTCAGCCAAATGACTTTGGAAGAAAAAGTGGATCTGATGAGCGGGAATCTGACGAGAGAAGACTTGGTAGAGGAAGATAAAAAAGGCATTCGCTACAATGAAGTGCCTTATGAAGCGGGCGGGAACCGCCGCCTGGGCGTGCCGGCCATCAAGTTTGTCGACGGGCCGCGCGGGGCGGTGTCAGGCTATCGCAGCACCTGTTTCCCGGTTTCCATGGCCAGAGGTGCCACCTTTGACAGAAACTTGGAAGAAAGAATCGGCCGGGCGATCGGAAAAGAAGTGAAAGCGCTTGGCGGGAATTTGTTCGGGGGCGTTTGCATCAATCTTCCGCGCCATCCCGGATGGGGACGAAGCCAGGAGACGTACGGGGAGGATTCGTTCCATCTGGGGGTGATGGGCTCTCACCTGACCAAAGGAGTCCAAAGCGAAAACGTGATTGCCTGCGTCAAGCATTTTGCTTTTAACAGCATGGAAAATGCCCGGTTCACGGTCAACGTGAAAGCGGACGAGCGCACGGAACGGGAAGTGTATCTGGCCCATTTCAAAGACGTGATCGACGCCGGGGCGGCTTGTGTGATGAGTGCTTACAACCGATACCAAGGAACGTATTGCGGGCATCATGACTATTTGCTGAACCAGGTGCTCAAAGGCGAATGGGACTTTGACGGGTTTGTGATCAGCGACTTTTTGTGGGGAGTCCGGGATACGGTCGAAGCGGCCAACGGCGGGATGGACATCGAAATGAACGCTGTGAAATACTTTGGTGAAAAATTGGTGGAAGCGGTCAAAAACGGGCAAGTTCCCGAAAAGAAAATCGATGAAGCCGCCGTGCGCATTGTCCGGACGCTTCTGGCTTTTTCGGAAGCGGATGAAAAAACATACGGCGAAGAGGTTGTCGGCTGCAAGGAACATGTTGCCTTGGCGCTGGAAGCAGCGGAAAAGTCGATGACCCTGCTGCAAAACAAGCATGAGACGCTCCCGTTTTCCAAAGAACGTTGCAAGCGCATCGCAGTGATCGGGCGGCTGGGAAACAAGGAAAATACGGGCGATCATGGTTCCAGCCGGGTTTACCCCGCATATGTGGTGACGCCGGTGGAAGGAATCCGGCGGATGGTTCCTGATGCCGAAGTGATTTTTGATGACGGACAAGACATCGGCCGGGCCCGGAAATTGGCCGCCGCGGCGGATGCGGTCATTTTTGTGGTGGGCTATGACCATGATGATGAAGGGGAATATATCAACAATGCGCAGGATGACAGCGGCTTGTCCGCCATCGGTGCCGGGTTTGATGCGGTGGGCGGAGACCGGGTCCGTTCCCTGGGGCTCCATGAAGACGAGATCCGGTTGATCCAAGCCGTGGGGCCGGTGAATCAAAATTCCGCCGTCGTCTTGATCGGCGGGAACATGATCATGATCGAGGAGTGGAAAGATTCCGTGTCCGCCATTCTGATGGCTTATTATCCGGGGATGGAAGGCGGCACCGCGATTGCCAAAACGTTATTCGGCGATGTGAATCCGGGCGGAAAGCTGCCGTTTGTCGTTCCCAAAAAAGAGAGCCATCTCCCGCCGGTCGATTGGGAAGCCGATGAGATTATCTATGGGTATGACCATGGCTATGTCAAGTTGGACAAAGAAGGGATCGAGCCGTCTTTGCCATATGGATTTGGCTTGTCTTACACCACATTTGATCTGTATGATGCCGGATTTTCCGCCGGCGATGGCTGGATCATCGCCAGCTGTACAGTCAAAAACACCGGAAACCGGGCGGGGGATGAAGTGATCCAGATGTATGTCGGATTCAGCCAGTCCAAAGTGGACCGGCCGGTAAAAGTGTTGCGCGGGTTTGAACGCGTCCGCCTCCAACCGGGAGAGTCCAAAAAAGTGGAGATCCGGTGCCCTGTTGATAAGCTGAAATGGTTTAATCCCAAAACCCGCCGGTGGGAGCTGGAGCACATGGAATATGAAGTCTATATCGGAAACAGCAGCCATGAGCGGGATTTGATCCAAGGCAAGGTCATGTTGTGATTTTTGTTGCGCACGGAAAAGGCCGGCCGGTTCTTTTCCGTGTCCCGACATAAAATTTAAGCGTTTGGGGGATTTGTATGGAACACATCCGGGAGTACAAACCACAACCCAAAGACGGGAAAACCCCGAAGTTGACGATGCTGGAAAAACTGACGTTTGGAATCGGGGATTTCGGAGCCAATTTCAGTTGGACTTTCATCGCTTCTTTTATCACGATTTACATGACGGATACGGTGGGGATTGAAGCCGGGGTGATCGGAACAATTATTTTGATCGCCCGGATTTTTGACGGCTTCACGGATTTGTTCATGGGAAACATCATTGACCATACCCGGACGAAAATGGGGAAAGCCAAACCGTGGGTGTTTTGGACGGCGCCGGTTCTCGGCATCCTGACATTCATGTTGTTTCATGTGCCGGATCATCTCAATGATATTTGGAAAATTGCCTATATTTTTACGGTTTATCTTTTAATTTCCGCGGTTTTTTACACGGCGAACAATGTCGCTTATGCTTCATTGACCTCGTTTATGACCAATCGTGAAAAAGACCGTGTCGCTTTGGGGAGCATCCGGTTTATTTTCGCCAATGCCGCGGTATGGGTTATCACCACGTTCACCACCGTGTTGGTCGGATCCTTCGGCGGCGGCCAGCAAGGTTGGACCGTCACCGCGGCCATTTACGGGATGCTGTGCGCCGTTCCTTTGATGATTACCGGTTGGTTTGTCAAAGAAAGAAATGTGGCCAAGAAGAAAAAAGCAGAAACCAAAACCTCTTTTTTCCCGACCATGAAGGTGCTGTTGACAAACAAATATTTTATTCTGACTTTGATTTTGTACTTGTTGTGGTATCTGCGCCAAACGGAAACCGGGGCTAGAATTTATTATGTATCTTACATCTTCCATCAGCCGAATCTGATGGGCGTCTTAAGCACAGCCGGATTGATTCCTTTGCTGGCGGGCCTCTTTTTTGCCCCTTATTTGGTGGGCAAATTCGGAATGAAAAAAAGCGCCTGTGCCGGGTTGTTGATTTCAGCCGCCGGGTCCCTGGTGATGATGTTGTTTTCCGAAAATTTGATCGCCTTGATCATCGGCATTGTGATCAACGCCATCGGATTGGTCCCCTTGCAGGCCGGGTTGAGTGCCATTGTGGCGGATGTGGGAGATCTGGTTTATTGGAAATCCGGTGTGCCGGTTCAAGGATCGGTCTTCAGTCTGACCAGCGCCGGCATGAAAATCGGACAAGGTCTCACCTCCGCTCTGGTCGGTTGGGCCTTGCAAATCGGAGGGTACGTGGCTAATGCCGGTGCCCAGCCGGAAAGTGCCGTTTTCGCGATCAAGTCGATGTTTATTTATTTTCCGTTCCTCGTCATTCTCTTGATGCTTGGGGTGCTAATGCTGTTGGATTATGAAAAAAGGATGCCGAAAATCAGACAGGAAATGAAAAGCAGAAATCATTGAGGGAGGGAATCCGGTGCAGGTTCAAACCATCCGGCTCCACGGAAAGTGGAAAAAATTCATTCTCCAAAACGGGGAAGGAATCGAAATCCATGTCTTAAACTATGGCGGAGTCATCCAAAAAATCATGGTTCCGGATCGTTTTGGCAAGGTGGAAAACGTTGTTTTGGGGTATGAAAAGGAAAAAGATTATGAGACCGATCCTTATTATCTCGGGGCGTTGATCGGGCCGGTGGCAGGCCGGATCCAAGGGGCCGAATTTCAATGGAATGATCAAACATTTAAACTGGAAAAAAATGAGGGGAACAATCATTTGCACGGCGGATCGCAGGGGTTTCACCAAGTGATTTGGGAAGCGGAACCGCTTCAAACACCGGAGGGGGTCGGCGTGAAGCTGTGTCATGAGAGAAAAGACGGAGAGAGCGGATATCCCGGAAACATCAAAGTAACGGTGATCTATTGGCTGAACCGGAAAAATGAGTTGCTCATGGATTATCAAGCCGTCACGGACCGGACGACCCCGGTCACCTTGACCAACCACACCTATTTTAATTTGTCGGGAAACTTGAAGGATACCGTTGGGAACCACCGGGTGCGGATGAATGCTTCCCGTTTTGCGGAATTGGACGAAGCGTTGCTTCCGACGGGAAGAATCCTTTCCGTCCGCCATACCCCGTTTGATTTTGGGCAGGGACGAAAGCTGAAAGACGGTTTTACCGGCAGCCATCCGCAAAACCGGATGGTTGGCGGCGGATATGACCATTATTTTTTCTTTGCTTCCAATCCGGGATGCGTGTCGGTCGAAGAAGCCGAAAGCGGCCGGATGATCGAGATCGTTACAAACCAGCCCGGGATGGTTCTGTATACATCCAATCAGATGAAAAAGGACCGGATGCTGGCGGGGGGATGGTCGAAAAAATATTTGGGAGTTTGTTTTGAAACACAAGCATCGCCTGCCTCCTTGCATGATCAGAGGTTTCCGTCCGTCCTTTTAAAGAGGGATGAAGTTTACCGCAAAAAAACGGTCTTTTCATTTCACATCCGGAAAAGGTAAATGGCGTCGCCCGGAAAAACGGGCGCTTTTTTTATTTCTGATTCAATACCATTCCCGTGGTCCACAGTTTGATGCTCAGGTCGAGCAGAAACAGATCATCGGGATTTTCCAGGGACCGTCCGGTCAACGATTCAATTTTGCGCAGACGGTACACCAGGGATTGCCGGTGCAAATTGAGGGCCCGGGAAGTTTGGCTGATGTTTCCCTTATGGCGGATATACATGGTCAGGGTGTGGATCAGATCCAACCCCCGTTGATTTTCGTAGTCAATCAAACTGCCGATGGTGGATAAGGCGATTTCCTCCATTTCCGGGTTTTTGGACAGGGCAAACAACGCCCTGAAAATCCCGGTGTTGGCGTACGTGCTCCGGTGTCCGGGGCCTTTTTGCCGCCGGCCGATATAAAGGGCGATCCGTGCGTCATTATAGCTTTGTGAAAAGGTTTTGACACCTGCGTGGTTTTCCCCGATGCCCCATGACATCACAAGGCCGGGCAACAGATTTTTCACTTTTTTCTCCACCAGGTTCAGGTATTCCCCGATCGACTCGTGAACCCGGTCGGTGTCCGTTTCCAAAAAGATGACAAAGTGTTCCTGATGGTAGGTTGTCATCACCTTTCGTTTCAACATTTCCCCGGCTTCGATCATTTGCTCTTCCAACAGGCAAATCTGGTCAAACAACCAGTGATCATAAGTGATCCCGCCGGACGCGGACCGGTTGAACAGCGTTTCCATGTTTTCCGGAATGCTCAAAATACAGACGTAAGGCAGGTGGATGTTGTAATTGAATGATTTGGCACGGGTTGCCGCTTTGTCCCAATCTTCGATTTCCCCTTTGGCCAGGGACCAGACAAACTCATCTTTTAAATGGGTCTTGGTTTCTTCGATCGCATCCTCCCGCTGAAACCACAAGGCAAGGGCGGTGAGTGCATGTTGCAACGGCTGCTCTTCTTTGGGATCAGGCGAAAATTCAGCGTTTTCGGATGGATACGGAAAAAAGAGATAGCCTTGGACTTTATGGGCGGTTTGGATTTTGAACCCGGCAATGGAACTTTCCTGTTGAAAGATTTCTTCCATGCGCGAAGTTTGGAGGAAAGACTGAATGGAGTGAATCAGGAGGTCTGCCTTTTTGCTGTGCCCCTTGATCATTCCTTTTTTGTCGGTGATGACGACGGGCGTTGACAGTTTTTGATGGATGGCTTCGGCGGCATTGGAGAGGGTTGCCCCGCTCAAAAAAAGGTTTAAAAGGACTCGCTGCAATTCTTCGGACCGTTTCAGGTGGTCCTTGTGCCAATCATTCAGGCGGCTCAAAACGGCACGCGTGATATCCGAAAAACGGATTTCCCAAGGAGTTTCAATGATCGGGAAATGATAACGGTCAGCCAACTGGATGATGTGTTCCGGGATCTTGACCACATGACGCCCCGTCGCAATGACAAGAGCAGCGGCTTCGGAACGGATGATATCCAGGACAAATTGACGGAACGTTTCGTCATCGTTGTTGCATCCAATGGCGGTGGTCAAGACCAGCTCATGTTTTTGAACAAAGTCTTCAACCGGCATTTCAATGACAGACACCGATGACACCGCCCGGGTATGCAAAGTGTTTTCCGCAGTTCGCACTCTCGCCTTTTTCATCAGGTTCAAATTCAGAACATCTTTGACGGTATATGGCATAGAAGATCCCAACTTTCTGTCAGATTTCAACCATCATCCGTGAAGAAGAAAAGGAGCCACGGCTTTGAAGTGGACATCCGGATCCACATTGCAACCGGTTACAACGACGGCGATTTTTTTCCGGGGCCGGTTGATTTTTTTCTGCAAAAGGGCACTGATGCCGACGGCGGCAGCCCCCTCGACAGCGATGCGGTGGTTGGCGAGCAGATAAGCCATTCCTTCGGCAATGGCTTTTTCCGAGACCAAAACCGCTTTGTCCATGTATTTTTGAACCATGTTAAACGTATACCGGTTGTCCAAACCGATGCCGCCCAGCAAGCTGTCGGCCAGGGTGTCGGGCTCTTTCAGTTCCACGGGTTTTTTCCGGATCAAACTTTCATACATGACGGCACCGTGTTCCATGGAGACCCCGATCACTTCAATTTGCGGATCATTTGCCTTTAAAGCCAGCCCGATGCCGGAAATCAATCCTCCGCCGGACAGTCCGGTGATCACAAGATCAATATCGGGAAGGTCTTCCAAAAGTTCCAGCCCGATGGTTCCCTGTCCGGCTATGACCTGGGGATCATCAAAGGGCTCAATCACGGTGAATCCGTGTTCTTTTTGCAATTGAAAACAACGTTCCATGGCATCATCCTGTCCGTGGCCGCAGATTTCAATTTGGGCGCCCATCCGGCGGATGGCCTCTGTTTTGGCCTTGGGAATCCTTTCCGATACACAGATGACGGCAGGAATCCCCAGATGTTTGGCCACATAGGAGACAGCCAGCCCGTGATTGCCCGTCGAGTAGGTGGTCACCCCGCGCTTTCGTTCTTCCGGCGTGAGGCTCAAAATTTTGTTGGCGGCGCCCCGGGGTTTGAAAGACCCCACTTCATGAACGGTTTCCAGTTTCAAATAAACATCGGCATCGATTTGTTCAGATATGACCGGAGAATGGATGAGAGGTGTTTTCTTCACAATCGGAGAGATCCGTTTGCGTGCTTGCCAGACATCCCGGATGGTGACGGGCTTGGCGGGTGATGGTGAGGAATGCATGCATAAGCCCTCCTTAGTTTTATTCAGAAGAGAGTGAACATAAATTCTAATTTTCAGGATGAAAAAATTATACAAAATCAACAATATTTTAGTCAATAGTCTAAATTGTATATAAAATTTGTTTAAATTTCTTGCAAATTTGCAGATGCGAAGAAGAATATGAATTTTTTATGATGAAGCTGAGCCGCGAAACGGGTACGGGGAAAGGGAGTTGGTTTATGCTGTCGTTTTCCGTTTCTGAATATAAAGAGAGAATCCGGAAAGTGAAGCAAAAAATGGCTTCACGGGGAATCGATGTGTTGATTGTCACCGATCCGGCCAATATGAATTATTTGTCCGGTTACGACGGTTGGTCTTTTTACGTTCATCAATGCCTTTTGATCATCATTGATGAAGAAAAACCTTTTTGGGTGGGCAGGGGACAGGATGCCAATGCCGCCAAAATCACCACCTGGCTCGGGGATGACCATATCATTCCTTATCCCGATGATTACGTTCAATCCACGGTCAAACATCCGATGGAATTTGTATCCGACATCTTAAAAGAAATCGGGCAGGCCAATCGAAACATCGGAGTGGAGATGGATACCTATTACTTTACGGCCAAATGTTTTGAAACATTGGGAAAACGGTTGCCGAACGCCCGGCTTCTGGACGCGACCTCGCTGGTCAACTGGGTGCGGATCGTAAAATCAGAGCAGGAGATTTCCTTCATCAAAAAAGCGGCCAAAATCGTGGAAATTGCAATGGACATCGGGATCGGATCCATCGCTGAAAATGTCCGGGAATGCGATGTGGTCGCCAATATTTATCAGGCGCAAATCCGGGGAACGGAAGCGTTTGGAGGAGATTATCCGGCCATTGTCCCGCTTCTTCCTTCCGGGGAAAAAACATCCACCCCGCATTTGACCTGGACGGATGAAAAGTATCAGCAAGGCGACCCGGTGATTCTCGAGTTGGCCGGATGTTACAAGCGTTATCACTGCCCGATGGCACGAACGGTTGTGATCGGAAAACCGTCGCAAAAAATGACGGATTTGGCGGAAGTGGTGATTGAAGGCATCCATGAAGCGATTCAGGCCGTGCGCCCCGGGGTGACCTGTGAAGAAGTGGAAAGGGCCTGGCGGAAAAGTATCGAGAAAAGAGGATTTTTCAAGGATTCCAGAATCGGGTATTCGTTCGGGCTCAACTATCCGCCGGATTGGGGAGAACATACGGCGAGCCTGAGACCGGGAGATCAAACGGTGTTGGAACCCAATATGACTTTCCATATGATCCCGGGAATCTGGCTGGATGATTACGGAGTGGAAATCAGCGAATCGATCCGGGTGACGGAAACCGGTTGTGAATTGTTCACGCAATTTCCCCGCCGGTTGTTTGTCCGATAAAAGGAGGTGGAAACCATGATCATTTTTCAAGAACATGAAATCCGCGAGCTTGTCCAAGTGGATGGGGAAATGATCCAAGTGATTGAAGACGCTTTCACCAGCCTCGTCACCAAGCGGGTGGCCATGCCCCCCATCATGCGGATTGACATTCCTGAAAACAATGGGGAAGTGGATGTCAAAAGTGCCTACATTTCAGGAGTCGATTCTTTTGCCATTAAAGTCTCTTCCGGTTTTTTCGACAATGTCCGGATCGGATTGCCCAGTTTAAGCGGCACGATGCTTTTGGTAAGCGCCAAGACCGGACTGTTGGAGGCTGTTCTTTTGGATAACGGGTATTTGACCGATCTGCGCACGGCTGCGGCCGGAGCGGTGGCCGCGAAGTATCTGGCCCGCGAAAATTTGCACACCGTCGGCGTGATCGGGGCCGGTGCCCAGGCCAGGTATCAGGTGTTGGCATTAAGGCAGGTGCGAAATTTCGAGCGGATCAAGGTTTACGGACCGACCCAAAGCCGGGTGGAACGGTATGCCCGGGAGATGGAAGAAAAACTGGGAATTCCCGTGAGCATCGCTTCCAGCCCGGAGGAAGTTGTAAAAGAAAGCGATCTGGTGGTGACCACCACTCCTTCCAAAACTCCGGTGATTCAAGAGGAATGGTTGCATCCGGGACTCCATATCACGGCGATGGGGTCGGATGCCGAGCATAAACAAGAGTTGGAGGCGCAGGTGTTAAAGAAAGCGGATCTTGTGGTTTGTGATGTGAAATCCCAATGTTTCCGACTCGGCGAGCTTCATCATGCGCTGGAGCAAGGCGTGTTGACGGAAGAGGCACCGGTTGCCGAGTTGGGGGAAATCACATCCGGACGCCGGCAAGGTAGAAAAAACGATCAAGTGATCACGGTTTGTGACCTGACGGGAACCGGCGTGCAGGATACCGCCATCGCATTGTATGCCCGTCAGAAATTGGCGGAAAAAGGTTATGGTCTTCGTTTGGAACCGAAATAATTGCTCGGGAGGGTTTTCAGTGGAAAATCATCAAGTTCAGTTCGGAACCAAAGCGGTCTGGGCGGGAGAAAAAGACGTTCTCGTTCACGGGGCATCACAAGTTCCGGTCATTGTCAGCGTTGCTTATACCTATGAGGATATGGACCATTGGTACGATGTGGCCAGAGGGAAAAAGCCGGGGCACATTTACGGCCGCAACACCAACCCGACGGTACAGGCATTCGAAGAAAAAGTCCGTGAGTTGGAAGGGGCGGAAGCGGCCACCAGCTTCTCGACGGGAATGGCTGCGATCAGCAATACGCTCTACACCTTTTTAAGGCCCGGGGACCGCGTGGTGACGATTAAGGACACCTATGGCGGCACCAATAAAATTTTCACCGAATTTCTCCCCGAAATGGGAGTGGAAGTAGTCTTGTGCAATACCGGCAATCATGAAGAGATGATCGCCGAAGTCAAGAAAGGATGCAAAATTTTATACTTGGAATCGCCGACCAATCCCACGGTCAAGATCACGGATATCGAAAGGATGGCCAAAACGGGGAAAGAAGCGGGGGCGCTGGTGGTGGTGGACAACACCTTTGCCACGCCGGTCAACCAAAATCCGTTGCAGTTGGGAGCCGACCTGGTGATTCACAGTGCCACCAAGTTTTTGGGAGGGCATGCCGACGCGCTCGGAGGGGTCGTTTGCGGCGCGAAAGAGCTGGTGGAAAAAATCTATCATTACCGTGAAATCAACGGGGCCACATTGGATCCGTGGGCTGCCTATCTCTTGTTAAGAGGAATGAAAACCTTGAAACTTCGTGTCAAACAGCAGGAGAAAAACGCCGAGGCCATTGCCCGGTGGCTGTTAAAACAAGAGTTGGTGGAGGAAGTGTTCTATCCGGGGCTGGAAACGCATGTCAACCATGAGATTGCCAAAAAACAAATGCGCGGCTTTGGCGGAATGCTCAGCTTCTCCTTAAAAGGAGGAATGGATGCCGTCCGGATTCTGCTGCCGAAATTGAAATATGCCAACAGGGCGGCCAACTTGGGGGCGGTGGAAACCACATACGGCCCCGCACGGACAACCAGCCACGTGGAATGTACCCCGGAAGAGCGGAAAGCAGTGGGGATTGCGGAAGGCCTCGTGCGTATTTCCGCGGGCATCGAGGATACCGAAGATTTGATTGCCGACCTGGAGCAGGCATTTGCTCACCTGAAAGAACAACTGGAGGTGTCCGCCGCCGAGAGCGGAAAAGCGGGCAGCTGACCGGGCTGCCCCGCCCGGACTTTTCAATTTCAACCGGTAAGGGGAGAGGACGCATTGGTTACCCGGTATTCATCCATGGTGCAAAGAGCTCAGGCTCTCTCGGATAAAATCATCTCTTGGAGAAGACAAATCCATTCCAATCCGGAACTCAGTTTTCAAGAGTTTCAAACATCCGAATTTGTGGTGGAGATGCTGAAAAAGATTCCCGGGATGAAGGTGGAAACCGGTGTCGGATATCCGACTGCGGTGGTCGGCACCTTGACCTCCGGAGAAGGCCCGTCCATTGCCATCCGGGCAGATATGGATGCCTTGCCCATTTTGGAAATGAACCAACATGCTTTTCGTTCCAAAAATGAAGGCATCATGCATGCATGCGGCCACGACGCTCATACAGCCATTCTTTTGGGAACCGCCCATCTGCTGGCGGAGTGTTTCGAGCAAGAATCGGTCCGGGGAACGGTAAAATTCCTTTTTCAACCCGCAGAGGAAGACACCGATGAAGACGGGCTGACCGGCGCCCAATACATGATCCGGGCCGGGGTGTTGCAGGATGTGGATTGTGCCATCGCCTTGCATATGAGCCCGGAAAATCCGGTCGGAAAGATCCGGGTCCACGATGGTTACAGCATGGCCAATGTGGATGTGTTCGAAGCCGGCATTTCCGGTACCGGCGGACACGGGGCCTATCCGCATTTGGGGACCGATCCGGTTTGGATGCTGGGGCTTGTTCTCCAATCCCTCCATGGCATTGTCGCCCGGAGAATTTCTCCGCTGGAGCCGGCCGTGATCAGCATCGGGCAAATCCGGGCGGGTTCCACCAGCAATGTGATTCCGTCGGAAGTTTGGATACAAGGAACCATGCGAAGCTATGATCCTGCGGTGAGAGATGAGCTGGCCCGGGAATTGGAAAAAGCGTTCTCCGTGGTGAGGGTGTTCGGCGGGGAATATCAACTTTCCATTCACCGGGGAGAACCGGCGTTAAAAAATGATCCGGTGGTCAACCGCTGGATCGAAACCACGATTCAAGATTTGTTCCCCGATTTTCAAGTGATCCGGACTCCGTTCGGGTTGGGCGGGGAAGATTTTGCCTGGATGACGCAACAGATTCCGGGAGCGATGTTTTTTCTGGGATGCCAACTGCCGGACGGGGTGAAAAGGGACTTGCATACCCCGGTTTTTGACATCGATGAACGGTGCCTGCCGGCAGGTGTTGCGATCCTTGCCGAAACAGCCAGACGTTACCTGACCGGGCAATACCGGTGGCATGACAAGGAAGGGGTGGGTGTTGATGGCTCATAAAATCGCACTGTTGGGATTTGGAACCGTGGGACAGGGACTGCTGGAAATTATCCGGGACAAAGGGGACCGGTTGCGGAAAAATCTGGGCTTTGACGCAAAGGTTGTAGCGATTTGCGATCTGATGAAAGGATCGCTGTATGACCCGGAAGGGTTGGATCTGGACCAGGTGTTTCAAACCTTTCAGGAAACCGGGAGTTTGGAATCCTATCCGGAAAAACCCGGTTTGGTCAAAGGGTGGGACAGTTTTCAAACCATCCGCGGGAGCAATGCCGATACCATTGTGGAAGTCACTTTCACGGATGTCCAAACCGGACAGCCGGCCATACAGCATGTCAAAACCGCATTTCAGGCAGGGAAAAATGTGGTGATGAGCAATAAAGGCCCGGTTGCTTTGGCTTATGAGGAATTGTCCCGTCTGGCATCCGAAAACAAGGTCAAATGGAGATTTGAAGGCACGGTGATGAGCGGCACGCCGGCACTCGGAATGCCTCCCGTTTGCCTGGCCGGAAATGAGATCCGGGAAGTGCGCGGGATTTTGAACGGAACCACCAATTACATCTTGTGCAAAATGGAAGAGGGAATGTCGTACCAGGAAGCTTTGAAAGAAGCGCAAGCGAAGGGATATGCCGAAGCAGACCCGACCAGCGACGTGGAAGGGTATGATGCCCGGTATAAAGCGGCCATTTTGGCCAATGTCGTGATGAATGCACCGTTGAAAGTGGAACAGGTGAAACGACAGGGAATCACCCGTTTGACCCATGAGGATATCAAGCAGGCGAAAAGCGAAGGGAAACGGTGGAAGCTGATTGCAAAAGTGAAAAAAGAAGGAGACCGGGTGGTGGCTTCGGTTGGTCCGGAAGCCGTTCCTCTTTCGGATCCGTTGGCCAATATTTCGGGAGCGACCAATGCCATCACGTATGATTGCGATTTGGCGGGGCCGATTACCTTGGTGGGGGCCGGAGCCGGCCGGACCGAAACCGGATATTCCATTTTAATTGACTTGATCAATATTTACCGCGGTCAAATTTGACGAAAGGAGCGGATGATAAAGCATGGTGATGTCAAAAACCAAGCATCAGAAAATGTTTCTGGCGGGAACATGGGTGGGGCGTCCCCAAACGATTGAAGTCCGTAATCCGCAAGATGACTCCCTGATTTCCACGGTGCCTGCCGCAACGAAAGAAGATGCGCTTTATGCGGTGGAACAAGCGAAAGAAGGTGCGGACATCATTGCCCGCATGCCGGTTCATGAACGGATGGCCGTACTGAACCGGGCGGCGGACTGGATTGATGAGCATCGGGAAACGTATGCCAGAACCATTGCGCTGGAAGGAAGCAAAACCATCCGCGAGGCGAGAAAAGAGGTGGCCCGTTGCATTGAAACGATCCGCATCAGTGCGGAGGAAGCCAGGAGAATTCACGGGGAAACCATTCCGTTTGACCAAATGCCGGGAAGTGAAAACAGGGTGGGTTACTACTACCGTTTCCCTGTCGGGGTCATTGCGGCCATCACCCCTTTCAACGATCCTTTAAATTTGGTGGCACATAAGGTCGGTCCGGCGATTGCCGGCGGAAATGCCATCATTGTGAAACCGACTTCGGTGACCCCGCTGAGTGCCATCTTACTCGCGGAGGCGTTTGACAAGGCCGGACTTCCCCCAAAGGTGTTATCCGTGATCACAGGGTCGGCCAAGGATGTTGGACAAACCCTGGTGACGCATCCCGATGTGCGCATGGTTTCTTTTACCGGAGGGCTTTCCACGGGGGAAAAGATCGCACGTCAGGCCGGACTCAAAAAAATTTCGATGGAGCTTGGATCCAATTCCCCGGTCATTGTTCTGAAAGATGCGGATTTGGATGAAGCCGTTGCTTCCTGTGTTTCAGGGGCTTTTTGGGCCGCGGGGCAAAATTGTCTGGGCGTGCAACGCATTTATATTGAGGAAGCAGTGTTTGAAGAATTTAAGGACCAATTTACGGCAAAGACGCAGAAATACCGGGTCGGGGATAAATTGTCGGAATTGACGGACATGGGGCCGATGATCAACGAAAAAGAGGCCAGACGGGTGGAAAGCTGGGTGAATGAAGCCGTGGAGAAAGGAGCTTCCTTGCTGTGCGGGGGGAAACGGGACGGAGCCTTTTACCAGCCGACCGTGCTCACCAATCTGCCGGAAGATTGCACGTTGGCAAGAGAAGAAGTGTTTGGACCGGTGGTCATCCTTTATCCGGTGCCGGATCTGGAAACAGCGATTTTTGAAGCAAACCAAGTGAATTACGGGCTGCAGGCGGGGATTTTCACCAAAGATCTGGAGAAAGCATACCGGGCCATCCGGGAAGTGGACGTTGGAGGGATCATGATCAATGACAGCAGCGACTACCGCATCGACGGCATGCCATTTGGCGGCGTGAAAGGTTCCGGTCTCGGCCGCGAAGGGGTGCGGTTTGCGCTGGAAGAAATGACGGAAATCAAAGTGGTTTGCTTCAAACTTGCGAAATAAACCGTTGGTCTGAACAGATTTAAAAGTGCTGATGAGCCAGGACACGTGTTTTGGTGAAAACGAAAGGATGGTTTTTTGAGGAAAAAAGAAAACGCTTCAAATGTCGTGTTTTGGGGATCGGCTTTGGTCATTTTGTTCTTTGTTATCCTCGGATCTGTCAATCCGGAAAGTTTTTCTGTGTATGCAGCGAAGATTTTTGATTTCACGACGGTTCATTTTGGATGGTTTTACTTGCTGGCGATGGTGTTTTTTGTGAGTTTCTGCCTGTACCTGGCGTGCAGCAAATACGGCCGGGTGAAGCTCGGGGATGATTCGGAGGATCCGGAATACTCGTTTTTCTCCTGGATCAGCATGTTGTTTGCCGCAGGTTTCGGAGCCGGCTTGGTGTTTTGGGGGGTTGCCGAACCGATGACGCACTTTGCGGCGCCCCCTTTTGAGGGGGTGGAACCCCGTTCGGCCGAGGCGGCCCGCCTGGCGATGCGTTATTCCTTTTTTAACTGGGGAATTCATCAGTGGTCCGTTTTTGCCCTTGTCGGATTGGTTCTTGGTTATTTTCAGTACCGGAAAAAAGAGAAATCTTTGATCAGTTCGGCTTTGAGCGGCTTGGCCGGGAAAAAAGGAATTCATCCGTTTCTTGGAGATTTCATGGATATAGCGGCAGTGATTGCCACCGTCATTGGGGTGGCCACTTCCTTTGGCATGGCTGTGCTGCAAATTAACGGCGGGCTCTCCTATGTCTTTTCTCTTCCCAACAATGCCTGGATGCAGTTGATCATCGTCGCCGTGATGTTTCTCATGTACATTACGTCCGCTTTGACCGGGATTGACCGGGGAATCCGCTTTTTGAGCAATCTGAATATGGGGATTGCGCTGGCTTTGATGTTGTTTGTTCTCTTCACGGGTCCGACGGTTTTTATTTTAAACGGGCTGACGCTGGGAGTCGGAGACTATATCCAGCACTTTGTGGAAAGCAGTTTTTATATTCCGCCTTACCAAGGGGACACCTGGGTTTATGATTGGACTATCTTTTATTGGTCATGGGTGATTGCCTGGTCCCCGTTTGTGGGTTCGTTTGTCGCCCGCATTTCCAAAGGGCGGACGATCCGGGAATATGTCTTCGGGGTGATGATCGTCCCTCCGGCAATCGCGCTGGTTTGGATTGCAGTCTTTGGCGGCACTTCTTTGCATATGGATCTGTTTAAACACCAAGCCATTGCCAGTGCCGTCGAAAAGGATGTGACCACGGCCTTTTTCGCCTTGCTGGAACATATGCCTTTTCCCTTCCTTTTATCGGTGATTGCCATTGTGTTGATTGCCATATTTATTGTCACTTCGGCCGATTCGGCAACATTTGTGCTGGGGATGATGACATCCGGCGGAAACCCCGATCCTTCCATCCTGCGCCGCTTCATCTGGGGAACGTTGATGGCCGCCATTACGGCCGTTCTCATCATCAGCAGCGGCTTGGAAGGATTGCAGACGGCCGCCTTGATTTCAGCTCTTCCTTTTGCCATCATTTTGATTTTGATGAGTTTTTCCCTGATCAAATCTTTAAGACAAGAGAAAAATTAAGGTGGTGCGCGGAAAGGAGAAACGCCTTTCCGCTTTTTGTTTGAAAAAGGGGACAAAAGCGGGGAAAAAAGGATCTTTTTTTATTCAGCCGGCCGGCTATGATAAACAAGGGGAATCATCCAACCGGACGATGCACAGGAAAGGGTGACGAGGGAATTGAAAGGAATCAAAAAAAGCAAGCGCAAATGGATTTGGATTCTTGTGGTTCTTTTGCTGTTCGTCTCTTTGGTTTATGTCAACAACACTTCTCTTTTGGCAAAGCCGCGTTCCGGCAATCCGTATCTCATAGCTCACCGCGGACTGGCACAAACCTTTGACTTGGAGGGTGTGGAAAATGACACCTGCACCGCCGAGCGGATCCATCCTCCGGAACATCCATTTTTGGAAAACACGCTTCCTTCCATGCGTGCGGCTTTTCAGGCCGGGGCGGACATGGTCGAACTGGATGTTCAGCTGACCAAGGACCATCAGTTTGCCGTGTTCCATGATCACATGCTGGAATGCCGGACCAATGCCATGGGGAAAGTACGCGATTATACCATGGGTGAACTGAAGAAATTGGATGTGGGGTATGGTTATACGGCGGATGGGGGAAAAACGTATCCCTTTCGCGGGAAAGGCGTCGGTTTGATGCCGTCACTGGACGAAGTGCTCCAAGCCTTCCCCGATAAAATGCTGCTCATTCATGTGAAAAGCAATGATCCCCAAGAGGGAATCGTGCTTGCGGAAAAGCTCAAACCGCTCCCGAAAGACCGCCTCCGTCAATTGGCGGTGTATGGCGGAGACCAACCGGTGGAAGCCCTGGAAAAACAGCTTCCGGAGCTCCGCACGATGAGCAAAGCATCGTTGAAAAGTTGCCTGCTTTCTTATCTGGCCGTGGGTTGGAGCGGTTATGTCCCGGCAAGTTGCCGGCAAACCCAGGTTCATATTCCGGATGAAATCGCTCCCTGGCTGTGGGGATGGCCTGACCGGTTCCTGGAGAGGATGGACCGGGTGGACACCCGGGTGATTCTGGTGAAGGGAAGCGGCGGCTTTTCAGACGGATTTGACCAAACCGAAGATATAAGCCGTCTCCCCGAAGGTTACGACCGGTGGATCTGGACCAACCGGATTGACCGCATTGCCCCGCTCTTTAAGGATTAATTATTTCGTTCCACCAGATACCAGGTTCCGGTGGAGGAGGCGATCATGGTCGGGGTTACCGGAAAAGAATGTTGTGGAAACCCGTTGATTTCATGAAGGGGAATCCCGGGAAAGCTCAAGTGACGGAGCAGTTCGCGATAGCACTGCTCGCGCACTTTGGCCGGGATTCCTTCTCTTTTGATCCAGCGGACGGCTTCCCGGAATTGTCCTTGTCGGATCAAAAATTGTATGTATAAAGGGAATACTTGGTGCAGCGGCCGTCTGAATTGCAACTTGGAGCGTTTGCCGCGCCCGCCGCCCGGTTTAAAGAAAATCAGCTGGTCCTCCACCATTTTTCGCAACAACCGTTTCACGTTGCGGGTGGAACAACACAAGACCCGGGCCAATTCGTTCAAACTGACATAAAACGATTGATGACAACGGTACTCTTGATATTGAAGCCTGAGCAACAAATAATATTCGATGATATTCATGCCATCACCTTGGTGCCAATCGGTTTGTTTGAAATCATCTTAACGGAAAGGCCGGGATTGGGCCACCTGAGTTCCCGGGCCAATCCATGGATGAACCGGAGGATATGAATGGAGACGTGCCCCCGGACACGCCTCTTCATCCCACTTTTTCAATAACCTGATCGCCTCTGATTTTTTCCTTAGTGAATATCTTTCTTTTTGAAGGAACCGCCCTGCACATCATGGATGTTTCCGGTAGCCAAAAATGCATTCGGGTCAATGTCCTCGACAATGGATTTTAATTTCGCTTCCTCCAACCGTGTGATGATACAAAAAATCACTTTTTTGTTTTCTCCGCTGTAGCCGCCTTCTCCGGCCAAATAAGTGACACCGCGTCCCAAACGGTTGGAAATCGTTTGGCCGATGATTTCGGTTTTGTCACTGATGATCCAAACGGATTTCATTTCTTCAAAACCTTCAATGACGATGTCAATCATTTTAAAAGCGATGAAATAAGTGATCAAAGAATACATGGCACGATCCCAGCTGAAGACAAAACCGGCGCTGCTTAAAATGAACAGGTTGGCAAACATCACGATTTGACCGACGGAGAAAGGAACTTTCTTATTGATGAGGATGGCGAGGATTTCCGTTCCGTCCAGGGAACCACCGTACCGGATGACCAAACCGACTCCGACCCCCAGAATAATTCCGCCAAACACAGCGGCAAGAAGCGGATCTTTGGTTACAGCCGGAACGTGATGAAATATGTTGGTAAACGCGGACATCACGACAATCCCGAACATGGTGGAAAAAGCAAAGGTTTTCCCGATTTGTTTGTACCCCAAAAAGAGGAACGGAAGGTTAAAAATGACCAACAACAATCCGAGATTCCAATGCGTTAAATGAGAAATGATGATGGAAATACCGACGATGCCACCGTCAATCACCTGATTGGGTACGAGGAAAACTTCCAAACCGAGCGAAAACAAAAAGGCACCGACCAAAATAAAGAAAATTCTTTTGATATTATTTAACCAAATCAACTTTTTCGGCTTTTCCATTTGTTCCGTTTCATTGGAAGAAGTAAATAACTCCATATATTTCACAACCCCTTTTTAAAAATGTAATCCAAGAGGGGATCAGGTTACAAAAAAGGGGAATGTGAGCTTTTCAATTCCTTTCCATAACAATGGTTCTTTAATTATATCACAATTCTTTCGTGTTTGTTTTAAATATTTAAATGTCTAAAAATTAAACCAATGCACAGAGGATGAACGGTCCGGTTTTCGGATTCCAGGATCATCCATTAATAAAACGGTTTTTTTCGCACAAAATATGCTTGATATGGATGGGAATGGATGATCTCTCCCTCTTTTTTCGGATCTTCCCCAAAAAACAAAGATTACTCACTTATTATTCATAATATATTCAACAAACAAAATAAATTGTTAAGTAAAAAATAAATTATACATATTCATATTAAAACAAATCGGAGCAAATGGGAAGACGTCGGAATAATTTTCCGTATGGATTGATTTCGTCCCTTTCCTTTTGACAAAAAGCAGAAAACGATTGGATTCAAACGGGAGGGTAGAAAAGAAATAAAAAAGAGGATTTTTATTACAAGATATAAAATAAATATTTAAAGCCGGTTTCCAACAAAACCCTGAAAAAGAGAACGATTCCTCCAATCCATGTTTTTCCTTTGACTCGGTACCAAAAAAAGTGATCCAAATCATTCAATTATGTGATTGACTTTGAAAGGTTGATATTTTATGATATGAATCATTCGGCAACCGAAGTAATTTTGAATGGTTGTTGAACATCTTGTGACGCATATTGACTTATGCAGGTTAATATTTTATCGTATTAATCATTCGATAACCGAAACATCATTTCCCTGGGGGAGGTGATTGTGATTCGTGATGATCAAATGGACAGTTTGATTCGCCTGTTTCACCGGATAATGGCGCTCTGTCACCTCTTGCTTCGGGAAGAATTAAAAAAACATCATTTAACTTTTTCTCATGCGCTGGTACTTCATTTTCTCAATGTCAAAGGAGCCTCCCCACTGGTGGAGATCAGCAAGCATCTGGATATTCCGCTGAGTTCGCTGAGCGGAATGATCGGGCGTTTGGAAGAGATGGACATGGTTTTGCGGAAACGGGATCAGAAAGACCGGCGAATCGTACAAATCCGGCTGACGGATAAAAGCCGGGAAATGATTGAAGAACTCTCCAACGCCCAGAGAAACAAAATTTATGCGCATGTCAAAAGGTTGAATCTTTCTTCTGAGGAAATGGAGCGATTCATTGAAAACATGCAAAGGTTTATCGAGGGGGTATACGAAAACCGGCTGGAGAAAGGAGGGACAAAGCATTGAAACGAGCGCTGAATAACTTGATTTTGATCCTTTTTGTGTTGGGGATGATCATCGGTGCAGGATACTATCTCACCAACCAATCCCTTTATGTGACCAGTGAAATTGCCCAAGTGACGGCAGAGATGGTTCCGGTTTATCCGGATCAGGCCGGGGTGCTGAAAGAATGGGCGGTTGAAGAAGGAGATTCCGTGGAAGAAGGTCAGATCCTGGGAACGGAGACGCTTCTGCAGTCCGGCCAGCCGTCCGGCGATGAAACCGATGCTCCGTCGACACAATCCATTACTTCGCCTTTTTCGGGCGTCCTTGTCAAAAGCAATGCTGTGCCCGGCAAGATGGTCAAACCGGGACAACCGGTTGCGATGGTTGCCGATTTGTCGAACAAATACATTGTTGCTTATATTGATGAGACAGAAATCGACCGGGTCAAACCGGGCAAAAAAGTGGACATTACGGTGGATGCTTACAAAGACCGCATTTTTAAAGGAAAAGTGCAAAAGATTGGTTCGACAGCCGGGGATTTCACCAATCCGTCGGCAAGCACGGACAGCCAAAATGAAAATAAAGTGGTTCAGCGTGTTCCGGTACAAATCGTCTTTGATGAGCAAATCGATGTGAATTTGATGCCTGGAATGAATGCTGAGGTGAAAATACAGTCTTAAAATCAAGGGGAAAGGTGATGACTCATGAAAGCAGGACGTCTTGTTTTGACGAATGCGCTTGTGTTCCTTATTATCATGGGATTGGGAATTGGCGGCTATTACTTCTATTATATGAAATCCAATTATATTGAAACCGAAGATGCCCGGGTCAAAGGGGATTTGATTCCGGTGGCTTCGGTCGGAAACGGAAAATTGGAAGAATGGCAGGTTGAAGAAGGACAACAAGTAAAAAGCGGTCAGGTTCTGGGGAAAGTAAACACCGGACAACAAACCGTGGACATTCAGGCTCCGATGGACGGAACCATCGTGAAAAGTGATCTTTCTGAGGGGCAAATGGTTGCCGCAGGCCAAACCCTGGTCCAAATGGTGGATTTGAACAAACTCTACATTGAAGCGAACATTGAAGAAACCGAGATCAAAGATGTAAGTGTCGGACAAGAAGTGGACATTACGATCGATGCGGAAGAAGGCACCAAAATCAAAGGAACGGTGAAGAAAATCGGAAAAGCGACCAACTCGGTCTTCTCCCTGTTGCCGCAACAAACCGCCAGCGGGGATTATACCAAAGTGGTTCAACGGATTCCGGTGGTCATTGAAATGGAAAATTATCCGGATACCGTGGTGCCGGGTATGAATGCAACGATCCTCATTCATAAATAAGTTGATTTGGACAGATTCGTCAGGAAAGGAGGAAAAGAATGAGTGCGAAGCAAAATACAGCGGACGGCGGCGGATTCCGACAGCATTTGCCGCTGATGATCGTGATTATGCTGGGGATGTTTTTGGCGGTTTTGAACCAGACCTTGCTCAATGTGGCTATTCCCAGCCTGATTAATGAATTCAATGTGACGGCAAGCACGGCTCAATGGTTGCTCACCGGTTATATGTTGGTCAACGGGATTTTGATTCCCTTCTCCGCTTATTTGGTGGACCGTTACGGAATCCGGCGGCTATTCATCGCTTCGATGGTGTTTTTCACAGCTGGTTCACTCATGTGCGGACTGGCTGCCACGTTTTCCATGATGTTGATCGGTCGTTTGATTCAGGCGGTCGGTGCCGGAATCCTGATGCCGCTGGTGATGGTGGTGACCCTTCACATTTTCCCGCCGGAGGCGCGCGGAAAAGGGATGGGGCTGTTTGGGCTCGGGATGATTTTTGCCCCGGCCATTGGTCCCACGTTGTCAGGATGGGTCATTGAACATTACGACTGGCGCATTTTGTTTAACGGGATGGTGCCGCTTGGTCTGATCGTCATTGCTTTTGCATTTTTCCTTTTAAAGGATGGTTTGAGAAAAGAGACCAAGCCGCACTTTGACTTTTGGGGGGCTGTCACCTCTTCGCTCGGCGTCGGTCTGTTGCTGTACGGATTGAGTGAAGCCGGGAACAAAACCTGGGATGATCCGGTGGTGGTTTCCACCCTGGTGCTGGGTGTGTTCTTCCTTTATGTGTTTGTGCTGTTGCAAGTTCGATCGAAAAAACCGTTGCTCGATTTCTCCGTGTTTAAATTTGATATGTTTACCCTGTCAAGCGTGATTAATGCAATTATCACCATTGCCATGTTTGCGGGCATGTTTTTGATTCCGATTTATCTGCAAAACCTGCGCGGTTTTACCGCTTTCGAATCCGGGTTATTGCTGCTGCCGGGAGCCATTATCATGGGGTTGATGTCCCCGGTCTCCGGTGTGCTGTTTGATAAAGTGGGCCCCCGTCCTCTGGCAGTGATCGGGTTGTTGGTCACCACCGTAACCACTTATGAATTTACGCATTTAACCCTGGAAACCAGTTATACTTGGATCCTGATCATCTATATGATCCGTTCTTTCGGAATGTCCCTGCTGATGATGCCGATTATGACGGCCGGCTTGAATCAATTGCCGGAAGAGATGAACGGTCACGGCACGGCGATGGCCAACACATCGCGGCAAATCGCAGGATCGCTTGGAATCAGTGTGTTTACGACGATCTTTTCCATCCGCACCCAATATCATTTGGGAAAATTGGCGGATCAAGCCAATATGATGGATCCGGCTTACAGCGATCATTTTTATTCGGCGCTGAGCGGTTTTGCCCAAGCTGTCGGCTTGCCGGCGGAACAAGCGCAAAGTTTGATGACCAGCACGCTGTACGGGCAAGCTGCCCAATATGCATCCGTTCAGGGAATCAATGATGCTTTTCTTTGGGCTACCGCCTTTGCTTTTGTCGGCTTGATTTTGAGTTTCTTCTTGCGGGATGTGCGGAAAGACAAGAAAGTATCCGGTTGAACAGTTCCTAAATTATTCGGAAAGTCGTGGAAGGGAGAGAAGTGATTCATGAAGATTTATGTGGTATATGACAGTGAAAGCGGACATACGGAAAAAGTGGCCGCATCGATTGCAGAAGGCGCGCGTGAAGTGGAAGGGGCAGAGGTGATTCTCCGTCACGTCAATGAAGCCGATGTGCGGGAGTTGAACGATGTGGATGCGATCATCTGGGGATGCCCCGGCCATTTCGGAACGATCAGTTCCGGCTTGAAATCCTGGATTGACCGTTTGGGACATCTGTGGGCGAACGGAAAATTGATTGGAAAAGTGGGTGCGGTTTTCTGCACGACCGCAACTTTGCACGGCGGTGCGGAAATGACATTGTGGAACTTGATTACGCCGATGCTTCACAATGGAATGATTATTGTCGGACTGCCGAGCAATTTGCCGGAAAATGTCATGTTGGGCTCTTATTACGGGCTGTCTGTGACTTGTCCGGTCACAGACGGGGAAGAAGATTCGTCCCCGGGTGAAAATGACTTGTCACTCGGAAGAGCATTGGGACGCCGTGTGGCCCATGTTGCGAAAAAGTTGAAGTAAAAAGTTGTAAAGCTTTAAACCCGGAACAAAGGGGGGAGTCGATTGACTTATTTGATTCTCTTTTACGGGGCGCTCGTTGTTCTTGGCGGAATTGTGTTGTATGCCATCAATTCCCGTGCCGGGAAAAACATGGAGGAAGAAGAGCAGGCGGGGGCCGCGGAGGTTCCGTCCCAAGAAGAAGCGCCTGAGAACCATGAGGCTCCGGCGAAAAAAGTGACCAGGAAAGTAACGGATTCCACCGGATACACCATGACCGATGATGAATATCGGGAAGCCTTGCGCAGAAGCTTGAAACAACAAACTGAAGTAACGAAAGAAGAACCGGCCCGGGATCCCGACCGGTACAGTGACCGGGAATACCGGGAAGTTCTTCGTTCGATGCATAAGCAATTGAATCAAGATAAGGAATCCGACCGGTAAACGGAGTCTTGGAATCCACCGCCCTGTGTAATGCAGGGTGGTTTTTTATTAGTGTTCCCATCGGTTGCCGGTTTTATCCCCTTGGGTTGAAAAGGGGTTTTCGGATGGGCGCTTCTAACGGATTCTTCGGGATGGTCATTCTTCCCATGGCGCCGGATGGAGGAATGGGCTATACTTTTGGCTGGTTGGATTTGGATGGAACGAACACCGAAGGGAATCTGAATGATATGCTTCACCGGAAAGCATGGTATCTTGGTTGAAAGAAAAAGGAGTACGAGCGATGGGACAAAATGCGTACAAAAAGGTTCGGGAAATCATTGATACTTCTGCCGGTTTGTTAACCGGCCAGGCTTTATATCCATTTGCGGTGGATGAAATTCTTTGCAAGGAAGTGGGAAGCGGCCATCTTCCCCCGGTGCTTCATATTTGGCGGCATCAAAATGCGTTTATTCTGGGAATCCGGGACCGGAAATTGCCTCATGCCGAAAGAGCGATCGATTGGTTGGAATCAACGGGTTCCCGTGTGGGAGTTCGTAATTCCGGGGGAGCCGCCGTTCCTTTGGATCCGGGAGTGGTCAATCTTTCTTTGATTTTGCCTTCGCCAAGGGGAAAAGTGGAAATCAAACAAGACTTTGAAATCATGTATCAACTGATGCGGGAGTGTTTAAAACCGTTGGTTCCCCCGATTGAAAAAGGGGAAATCCAAGGATCCTTCTGTCCGGGGGATTATGATTTAAGCATTGACGGGCGGAAGTTTTGCGGCATTGCCCAGCGGAGACAGATCCGGGCCTTTGTGATTCAGGCGTTTGTCTTGGTGGAAGGGAACGGAAGGGAAAGGGGAAAGAAAGCGAAACAATTTTATGATTTGGCGTCAGGAGGAGATCTCAATCTCGATTTCCCCAAAGTGGAACCCGGCAAAATGGCTGCCTTGTCCGAATGGAACAAGGATCTGACTGTCGACCGGTTTGTATCGCGGGTCAAAGAAGTGGCCGGGGACGGACAGAAAAAGGAAAGGCATGATTACGAACCGGCGTATGAAGAACCGGTTCGGGAAATGTTGACAAAGATCCAAAAAAGATACGGGGAATGACAAAAAGCCACTCCTCATCGGAGTGGCTAAACACGTAGGAAAACGCTGTGAAAAAGGGATTGGGTTATAATGAACCCGCCTGTAGCACAGACGGATGCGAGAAGGTCTCGGGTCTCATATAATTATTCGGACCCGTTTTTGATTTTCTGTCCCCGCAGGCAGATTTTTTAATGACGTCTTGCAAAGTCGACAAAACGGAATTTTTCCGGCAGATGGCGGGATTCCGTGTATTGGAAAAGGGTGTTGTCCTCCAAAAAGACATAATTTCGGACCACCGCCACATATGGTTCTTTTTGATGGTCGAGAAAGTTCCGGTCTTCTTCCGTCATGGGTTCGATGGTGATGACTTTTTTGGCAAAGCTGATGGAAAGCCCGCACTGTTTTTCCAGATATTCATAAATGGAATCCTGGCAGACTTCTTTGGTCAACTCAGGGACATAAGCCTTCCGGAAATAATCCTTGTCCAAAATGATTTTTTCCCCGTTTACTTCACGGATGCGGACCACTTCCCAAACCGGTTCTTTGCGCTTTAATCCGAGTTCCGCATGGATTTGCGGATCCGCCGGTTTTAATTCCAATTTCTTCACATGAGTCTTCCATTGTTTATTTAATTTGGAGAATAATTCTTTGAAACCGACCAATCCCGAAACCGGAAAGTCGTACCGGTGAATCCCCAACACAAAAGATCCTTTGCCTTTGATTTTTTGGATATAGCCGTTTTGGGACAACAAGTTCAGTGCCTTTCGCACCGTTTCACGAGAGGTTTGGTATTGTTTGGAAATGTCATGTTCGGAGGGAAGTTTCCCTCCGGGTTTTAACTTTCCTTTTTCAATTTGTTCGGCAAGTTCATGGTAAATGGTCAGATAAATGTTTTCCACCTTGGTTTCCCCTTAATGATTGGTTTTCGTCAAACGGAAAACAAGGGATTCGTAAGGCCGCAATGTCATTTCCCGGAAATGGTCCGGTGCATCCGGATAGTTGGAGAGCACACATTCTCCTTCCCAGTCTTCCGGCAACACATGGGAAGACGGCAGATGCCAACGGGTGGAATGAGCGAAGAAATTATTGATCACAAGCCATTTTTCATTCCGGCCGTGCCGCAGATAGGAAAAGACGTCCGGGTGATCCAATTGAACGGGTTCAAAAGTGCCGTTGATCAAGACATCGTGCTCTTTCCGCAGCTGAATGAGCCGTTTGTAATGATGAAAAACGGAGTCCTTGTCTTTCAAGGCTTGTTCCACATTGATTTGCCGGTAATTCGGTGCAACGGGAATCCAAGGGGTTCCTTTGGTGAAGCCTCCGTGCTTCCCTGCCGTCCATTGCATCGGGGTGCGCGCGTTGTCGCGGGATTTTTGCCGGATGATTTGCATCACTTCTTCCTCGGTTTTTCCCTGCTCACGCAAAATGTGATACATATTCCGTGTTTCGACATCCCGGTAGTCGTCGATGGACGTAAAGTCCGGGTTGGTCATGCCGATTTCTTCCCCTTGGAAAATAAACGGGGTTCCATGCATCAAATACATGGCGGTGGCCAACATTTTGGCCGATTCTTTGTGGTAGGGCCCGTCATTGCCGTAGCGGGAAACCACCCGCGGCTGATCATGGTTGCACCAAAACAAGGTGTTCCAGCCGCCGCCTTTTTGCATTTCCGTCTGCCAGGTGGAAAGGATTCGTTTTAATGCTTCAAAATCCATTTGACCTGTTTCCCACTTCTTCCCGCCCGGGTAATCCACTTTCAAATGATGGAATTGAAAAACCATGTTTAACTCGCGGTTTTCCGGACGGGTGTATTGAATGCAATGCGGAATGGTCGTGGACGACATTTCGCCAACGGTCATGATATCATAGCGGGAAAACACTTCCCGGTTCATCTCTTGCATAAATTCGTGGATGCGCGGGCCGTCGGTGTAAAATTTGCGGCCGTCCCCGGGAGGGACGGATCCGTCGTCGTCGGGGAACCGTTGATCTTTGGAAATCAGGTTGATCACGTCCAACCGGAAGCCGTCCACGCCCAGATCCAGCCACCAACGCATCATTTCGTAAATTTTTTGTCTCAGCTCCGGATTTTCCCAGTTTAAATCCGCCTGGGTTTCATCAAATAAATGCAGGTAATATTGGCCGGTTTTTTCGTCCCGTTTCCAAGCGGAACCCCCGAATTTGGATTGCCAATTGTTCGGTTCCTTCCCGTCTTTGCCGTCTTTCCAGATGTAATACGAACGGTACGGATTTTCTTTGGAAGAACGGGATGCTTGAAACCATTCATGCTCGGTGGAAGTATGGTTGACCACCATATCCATGATCAATCGCATGCCGCGTTTGTGCACCTGATGGAGAAGTTCTTTAAAATCCTCCATCGTTCCGTATTCTTCATGGATTTTGTGATAATTGCTGATATCATATCCGTTGTCGTTTTGCGGGGATTCATAAACCGGCGTCAGCCACAAAACATCAACCCCCAGCTCTTTCAGGTAGTCCAGCTTCTGAATGATTCCTCTTAAATCTCCTGTTCCGTTCCCTGTCGTGTCATAAAAGCTCTTTGGATAGATCTGGTAGACAACAGCTTTTTTCCACCATTCCGCCAACAAAAAAACCTCCTTGTATGCTACATCAACTCTTGGATTTCTTCTTTGATGATGGATGATTTCGTCCCGAACACCGCCTGAATCCCGTCTCCCTTTTTGATGACACCGGCAGCACCCAATGCTTTCAGCCGGTTTTCATCCACTTTGTCAATTTCTTTGACCCCGACGCGGAGGCGGGAGATGCAGGCGTCCAGTTTGACAATGTTATCTTTGCCGCCCAAAGCTTCCAAAATGAGAGCGGCCTGGCTGCTTTTGCTTTCTTTTTCTTTGCTTCCTGATTGGATGCCGATTTTTTCGCGGAACTCGTCTTTGGTGCGGAGACGGGTTTCTTCGTGATCATCTTCACGCCCCGGTGTTTTCAGGTTCATTTTTTGGATCAAAATCCGGAACGTGAAATAGTAAATCACCGCAAAGACAAGGCCGAGCCCGATGGTGACAAGCCATGCATTGGAGTGGTTGGGCAGTACATTGAACAAGATGAAGTCAATCAGCCCGGAGCCGCCGGCAAACCCGCCGTGCATGCCCAAAGCATTGACCAGCCCGAAAGCGATGGCGGTCAAAACGGCATGAATGGCATATAAGACCGGGGCAACAAACAGGAATGTGAATTCCAGCGGTTCCGTGATTCCGGTCAACAAAGCGGTGACGGCAGCCGCCACGATCAACGATTTGGTTTTTGTTCGTTTGCCCGGTTTTGCCGTATGAATGATGGCCAAACCCGCGGCAGGCAATCCGAACATCACCGGGATGAATTTTCCTGCGATGTAGGTGCCTCCGGTAATGGCAATCGACGGGTCACGCAGTTTGTCGATAACTTGGGAAATATAAACGTTTTGGTCCCCCACGATGCGGGCGCCGTCCAACGAAGTGTAAGCGCCGCCGATATCCGTGAACAGCAAGGGGGTATTGTAAATATGATGCAACCCGAACGGGATGAGCAGTTTTTCAAGCCCGCCGTACAATCCCACAATCAACGGGTTGGTATGGGTGGCAATATAGTTCCCCAAAACAAAAATCCCGTTTCCGACCGGCGGCCAGATGAAGTAAAGAACCACTGCAGACAAGATGGCCCCAAACGAAGAAACAATGGGGACCAGCCGTTCCCCGCTGAACAAGGAAATCGAATCAGGCAATTCCACTTTATGAAAGCGGTTGTAAAGATAAGCAGTCAAAAAACCGATTAAAATTCCGCCGAACACACCGATTTGCATGGTTTCAATGCCAAGTTCGGTTCCCAGCAGTTTTTCGTTCAGCTTGATCCCGGTGATATCAATCAACGCCCCGAGGGTGGTATGCATGATGAAGAACGAAATCAGTGCCGAGAACCCGGCCATTCCTTTGCCGGTCCAGGTGATGGCAATCGCCACGGCAAACAGGACGGGAAGGTTATTAAAAACGGCTTGTCCCGCCCGTTGCATCAATTCCCCGGTGACTTGCCAGCCGTTGCTGCTCAAGAAAGGAATCAACTCTTGGACATTGGGATTTAAAATCACGCCGCCCAGTCCCATCAAAATCGAAACAAGCGGAAGAATGAGAACCACGGCCATCATGGAGCGGCCGACACGTTGAAAAAAGTCAAAAGAGAAACCTTTCGCCATTATTTTCCTCCTTATCCCCGTGTTGGAATCGGTCACCTGTATATACAGGAAAGGGAATACAAAAAATGAAAGGCCTTTCATGTAACCGAATTGTACTCCTGTCTATACAGGTTTGTCAATGAAGAAGGGAGGTCCCGGAAAATCCTGATCCTGCCATTGATTCTGACGCCAAGCTTGTGTTATGATGGAAACACCGCGCTAGACGGGGAGGTAGCGGTGCCCTGTAGCCCGTAATCCGCTATAACGGGGTCGATGCCTGTCCGAGGCGTGCTTTGTGTGAGGCTGGTCTGGATCATCCGTGTTGATGATCGGGTCCTGCGCAACGATCACTTCCGAACCGTGTCAGGTCCTGACGGAAGCAGCACTAAGGGAGACCGGTCGTGTGCCGCAGGGGTGCTTGGTCTGAGCTGATGGTTCAGGGGCCGCTCGGGCAAGACACGTCGGAGACAGGTGCGCGGTACATAGACATCTTTGGAAAACGCACCTTGGGCACAAGGTGTTTTTTTTTAGCATTTGAATGGAAAATTTTTTCTTAAAGAAGGAAGAAAAAGGTAAACAGCGAATAAAAAGTTAGAATTATTTGTGGCATGTTGCCCGTACACAGCAGGTTGTTATCAAAAAACGATGGGAACTTCCCATTTTGGTGTCGGTTGTTTGCGGTTGTGATGGGAGAAGTTGTTCACTTGTGGATCTCATGTGATTCCAATGAATCGTTCGTTGCAAAAAGTAAGCACGAAGGACAGAAGGGAAGCTTTTAATGTGGCGGTGCGAAGATGATGAATATGAACACAAAGGCGTTAGCAGGAAATGGAGATCATGGGTCAATCCATTTATACACATTTTATCCTGTGACACCCTATGAGCGTTTGGCCGTCCAGTTAATTTCAAAAATCCACTTGGGAGTTATCGTGGTTGATGACCGGTTGAATGTCGTGGAAATCAATCAAGCGGCAGCAAGGCTGTTGGGGTTGGAAAAATCAAAAATGATGTACCGGTCATTCCGGGATGCCGTGATTCAGTTGGGGTTGCCGAAAAAGTACAGGGACCGGTTGTTCTCCATTTTGCATTCCCGCAAAGAGAAGCGGAAGCTGGAATTGGACTGGTGCCCGGACGGGGAAGAACCGCGGTGCCTGCTGATGCGGTTTCACACGTTTGAAGACAGTGAAAGCGGCTTGAAAGGGCAAATTTTGATGATCGAGGACCAAACCGAGATGCAGCTTTTGAGGCAGCAGGTTCAGCAAAACAACCGCTTGGCGACCATCGGTCAGATTGCAGCCGGAACCGCGCATGAAATTCGCAATCCCCTCACGGCGATCCGGGGATTTTTACAGGTGATCGGGCATAAGATGAAGGAAAACGGACAGCAGAAAGAACACGGGTATATCGATATTATGTTAAGGGAGATCAGCCGGATCAGCAGCCTTGTCGGGGAATTTTTGATGCTGAGCAAACCACGGCATTTAAACGTCCAATCCGTGAATGTGACGAAGGTCTTCAACGACATCCTGCCCATCATCAAAAACGAAGCACTTCTCTATAACATTGATGTGATGATCAAACGGCAACTGACGACGATTCCGATGATTGAAGCAGATGGGGAGTTGTTGAAACAAGTTTTTCTCAATGTTTCCAAAAATGCGATTGAAGCAATGAAAGATGGCGGCCTGCTGACGATTCGACTGAAAACAAATGAGAAAAGAAAACATGTGGTTGTGGAGATCATGGATACCGGACCCGGAATACCACCTCATGTTTTGGAAAAAATATATGAACCGTTTTTTACAACAAAAGAGAACGGAACCGGTCTGGGACTTCCCATTTGCCGTCAGATTTTGCGGGAGATTGACGGAGAAATCAAAATTGAGTCCGGACCGAAAGGCACCAAGGTGAAAGTTTACTTGCCGCTCATTAAAACATAAAACCCACTGCCGATAAGATGATGGATCTTTTCCCACAGGCAGTGGGTTGTTTCTTTTGGAAAAAAGGTTTTCAGTGTAGTATGATAGTAAAGACCATGAATATGCCCCCGTTGAGGGGAACAAGTTGGAGTGTTGGGTGTGTCCTATCGGGCATTGTATCGCGTTTGGAGACCGCAACGCTTTGAGGATTTAGTCGGTCAGGAACATGTGACAAAAACATTGATGAATGCATTAAACGAAAAACACCTTACCCATGCTTATTTGTTTAACGGACCGCGCGGAACGGGGAAAACCAGCGCGGCAAAGATTTTGGCCAAAGCAGTGAACTGTGTTCACGGTCCGGCCAAAGAGCCTTGCAATGAATGCGAAGCTTGCCGGCGCATCACCGAAGGTTCCCTGATGGATGTGGTCGAAATTGACGCGGCATCCAACCGGGGAGTGGATGAGATCCGTGATCTGCGCGACAAGGTGAAATATGCGCCGACCGAAGTCCGTTACAAGGTGTATATCATTGATGAGGTTCATATGTTGACCACAGAAGCATTTAATGCACTGTTGAAAACATTGGAAGAACCTCCGGAGCATGTGATTTTCATTCTGGCTACCACGGAGCCGCATAAACTTCCTCCAACGATTATTTCCCGCTGTCAGCGATTCACTTTTCGCCGCATTTCCTTTGAAAAGATCGTGAACCGTTTAAAAACGATTTGCCGGTCGATGGATATTTCCTTTGATGATGAAGCCTTGATCTCCATTGCGCAAACCGCCGACGGCGGACTGCGGGACGCGCTGAGTCTCCTGGATCAAGCGTTGGCTTTCAGTGGGGATTCCTTGACCATTGAAGCGGTGCAAGCCGTGACGGGAAGTGCGTCGAGGGAGATGGTGCTTTCGATTTTCGTCGATTTGGTCGAACAGAAGATGCCTTCCGCCCTGCAAAAGCTGGAGGAGTGTATTGCAAGCGGCGTGGAGCCTGAAAAGTTGGTTCAGGATTTCATCCATGTTTGCCGGGATTTGTTGCTGTTTAAAACTGCACCTTCCTTGATGGAGCGCGAAGGAAGAACACAGTGGATGAAATCGGTGGAAAAGGTTGCGGGGAAGTTGACACATCACCGTCTTTCCCGGATGCTGGATGTGTTGGTTCATTCGGAACAACAGATGAAATGGGTGACTCATCCCCGCGTGTTGTTGGAGATGGCCCTGGTCCGTCTGGCGGATGTTTTTGGAAGCGATCCTAAAAATGTGGAGCCGGATCTGGTGGCAAAGCTGGAAGAGCGGATTGAAAAGTTGGAAAGTTGGATTCGCCAGGAAAAAAACACAGCGGCTGTGAAGGAAGAAATCTCCCCGGCACCCGGGAACCGTCCTGTCCCGTCTTCTCCGGTTGTCAAATCTTCCGCACCGGCACTGAGCCGGCAATGGTTGGAGAAGCTGTCCGAGCAACAAGGAGCCCGGATCAAAAAGATCTGGCCTGAATTGCTTCAGCGGGTGAAAGAGGAAAAAATCACGGTCCATGCCTGGTTGATTGACGGTGAACCGGTCGGAGCCACCGATGACGCCGTGATCGTTGCTTTTAAAAGCAAAATTCACCGTGAAACAACCGAAAAAGAAAGCAACAAGTCTTTAATTGAAGGAATTCTTTCACAGATGACGGGGCAACGGATGCGACTGAAAACCGTGATGCTGGATGATTGGAAGAAACAAGCTTCGGCGCGGAATCTTCCGGCTTCCGGGAATAAGAGCGGCCCCCAACCGGAACCGGAGTCTTTGCAAGAAGACATTGTGAAAAAAGCCGTGGATTTGTTCGGCGAAGAAATCATCAAAGTTTCCGATGAGAATGAACCGAAAGTTTAGGAGGCGATGACGGATGCGGAACATGAATCAGATGCTGAAACAAGTGAAAAAAATGCAGCAGGAAATGGCGAAAGCCCAACAGGAACTGGAGAAAAAGGAAGTGGAAGGAACGGCCGGCGGTGGTGTGGTGAAAGTGCGGATGAACGGCCATAAGCAATTATTGGGGATTGAGATCTCCCCGGAAGTTGTGGATCCGGATGATGTGGAAATGTTGCAGGATTTGATCACCGCCGCAATCAATGAAGCGATGAAACAGGCCGAGGAGCTGGTAGCCAAAGATTTAGGGAAATTTACAGGCGGTTTGAATATCCCCGGATTATTTTAAAGTGACCAGAGGTGGGAACGTTGTATGTGCCTGAACCAATCTCAAAACTGATTGAGGGATTCATGCGCTTGCCGGGGATTGGCCCCAAAACGGCTCAACGGCTGGCTTTTTATGTATTGACCATGGAAGAAGAGGACGTTTTGGATTTGGCCAAAGCATTGGTCCGGGTGCAACGGGATTTGTGCCATTGTTCCGTTTGCGGGCATATCACGGATCAGGATCCTTGCTATATCTGTTCCGATAAAAACCGGGACCAGTCAACCATTTGTGTGGTGCAAGACACCAAAGATTTGATCGCCATGGAACGGACTCGTGAATATAATGGCTTATATCATGTATTGAACGGGGCGATTTCCCCCATTGAGGGAATCGGACCCGATGATTTGAACATTCCCGGGCTGTTGAAGCGGCTGGAAGACGAAAAAGTGAAGGAGCTGATCCTGGCAACCAATCCCAACATCGAAGGGGAAGCGACGGCAATGTATTTGTCCCGTTTGACCAAACCTTTCGGGCTGAAGGTGACGCGTATCGCCCACGGACTGCCGGTCGGCGGGGATTTGGAATATGCGGATGAAGTCACCTTGGCCAAAGCGCTGGAAGGAAGACACGAGTTATAAAAAATTGATCATGAAACAGACAACCTTGTGCATAGAATGGAAGCGACACTTCCCGGGAAGCTGTCGCTTTTATTTTTGCAAAAAGAGCGGCTGAAATAGGGGACGCTGCGGATTATGGAAAAACGATTGAGAGGGGGAATGTATCCGTTTTTGTTCCAGGAAAGTCGCAGCCGGAACCCATGGGGAGAAGTGTCAGACTTTGTACGGATGTCCGGTTGCGATTGGATTTTGTTTTTGGTTTTCATACTTATTTTGTCTTTTTGTCTTGATTCCGATTCTGAAAAAGATCCGGGGAGGGATGGGTTTGTTGGAATATCAATGGTGGGTGGTCACCGGCTTGTTGGGTATGATGTTTTTTATGGTGGTCAACCGGTCGGTAAAAAAACCGCTGATGTGGATGGGAAAAGGAGTGTTGTCGACCGCTGTGGGGGCATTGGTTTTGTTTGTTTTGAACTTGCTGGGGCAATATGTGCAACTCCACATCCCGATTAACCTTTGGACGGCGTTTGTCACCGGCTGTTTGGGGATTCCGGGAATCGTTTATCTGGTGGCCGTGAAAATAATTTTTATTGGTCTATAAAAAAAATCGAAAAAAGGTGTTGACTTATGTCTGATAAGGTGGTAGTATCATAATTGTCGCTGCGAGAGAGCAGCAAAACAAAACGAAATGAAGTGTTCCTTGAA
>NZ_JACETT010000001.1:0-10181 GCF_013912365.1 Thermoactinomyces intermedius | reverse complement strand
AATCAATATAAGACAGTCATTAAAGAATAGAGAAACGGGGATGGGCAGAAAGAAATCGGCCCATCCCTAAATTTATGGCAAAGTCAATGGGACAGAGGAATTTATATAATGATCTTTAATCATAACAATTGTTTGATGAGGAGAAAGGAGTAGAAAAAAGGTGAATATCCAAAGAATCTGGATTCTTTTCATCCTGTTGTTTGTGTTCTTGGCGACCGGATGCACAGGCACCGGAGGCATAGGTAATTTGGATCTGGCAGAAGAAAAAGAGATCAAAGAAAATCAATACAATATATCAAGGATACATATAACAAAGATTTTGAAGTGAGTGAAGTGAACAAGGGACAAGCTGCCGGACTCATCCGTGTACGGGGATTTGTGAAAGACGGAAAAGATACGGAAGCGACGGTTTTTTGGAAAAAAGAAGAGGAAATGGATGACACCTATCTCATGGAATTATGGACGAAAGAATTGACCCCGAGAATCAAAGATATGTTGAACAAACATATGAGTGTGAGAAGCGTTGACCATGTTTCCTATAATGACGGAACTGTGGAAGCATTGAAGAAGCCGATGATAAAGACGGATTAGATCAACGATTAACGGCGAAGTTTGGTCATAAAATAGGTAATTTTACTGATAGTAGCAAATCACCGATTCCAAATCTCTATGATCAGGATGGAAATCTTGTATTGAGGAAAAGGAGTGTGAAAATGGAGTGAGAACTATAAAAAGCTTTTTAATAGTCTTCTTTATGTGTTCATTGTTATTGACAGGTTGTCAGGTTGGTTCTACAGGTTCAAATGAAGGAGAGAGAGAGATGTATCAATTGGAAGATGAAGAATTAAAGGAAAAAGCTGCACAGTATATAAAAGAAAAGTACCAAAAAGAATTTGAAGTAAAAGGAATAAATAGAGGCAGGGTGACAGGCACAGTTTATGTGGATGGGATCGTGAAGGATGGAAAAGATACGGAAACTAGCATAATATGGGAACGTAACGGACAAGTAGGGGATACATACGTTTCTGTATTATGGACAAATGAGTTGAAACCAAAAATTGAAGCACTCGCAAACAAACACATGGAAGTAAGGCGTATTGAAGACATTGTGTATAGTAGTGGAAAAATAGATAAATATACAGGCAATATCCCATCTGTTTTTGAAGTATTAAAAAACGGAGGGGATCCGGATTTTGCGCTACAAGTTACATTACGAGTATATGAACATGCCGGCCAGTTTGAGAAAGGATTAAAAGAATATTTAGATGAAATTAAAGGGCTTGGCATAAATGAGATTATAATAACGGTTTTCGTTGTAGATGATCAGTTGAAATCTGCACAGGAAGATGTAAAAGAAAGTAGCTACACCTTATATCGCTACAATATTGTGATCAATGATATTCAAAAAGTAGATATTGTCAATCTTGATCTGAATCAATATAAGACAGTCATCAAAGAATAGAGAAATAGGGATGGGCAGAAAGAAATCGGCCCATCCCTAAATTTATGGCTAAGGTCAATGGGACAGAGGAATTTATATAATGATTTTAGCGATTGACTGAAGATAAGAAAGGAGTGGAAAAAAGATGAATTTCAAAAGAATCTGGGTCTTGACTATCATGTTGTTTGCATGTTTGGTGGCTGGATGCACGGGAGGTATGGGAGAGTTGGATCAAGCCGAAGAGAAAGAAATCAAAGAAAAAGCGATTCAATATATCAAAGATAAGTACCAAAAAGAGTATGTGGTGTCTGAGGTAGTCAAAAACCCGGCAACAGGTCAGGCTTATACAATCAGAGGGAACATCAAAGATGACCAAAACACCAGGGTAACGGTAATTATAGAACTGCCAGATGAAATCAGAGATACATATGTAGGGAAATTATGGTCAGAGGAATTAAAACCAGAAATCACTTCTTTGGCGGAAAAGTATATGGATATAAATACTGTGGAAGATATTGCTTACACAAGTGGAACGAAAGGTGACAGCGTTCGTGGAGAAATTCCTTCCGTTTTTGAACATCTGAAAAATGGTGGAGATCAGCAGTTTACATTGTCGATTTCATTAAGAATCTATGAACAAAATGGGCAATATGAACAAGGGATTAAGCGCTTTTTGAAAGAACTAAGGGGTATGCATTTTCATGAGGTAGTGATGGAGATTTTTGTTTCCGATGACGAATTAAAAACCGTATCAGAAAAAGCCGAAGAGAGTAAATATACCTTATATCGCTATAACATTTCAATTGATGATATTCAAAAAATTGATATTGATCATTACAATTTGGATCAATACAAAACAGTTCTTAAAGATTAATCAAACAGGGATGGGCAGAAAGAAATCGGTTCATCCCTAAATTTATTTGCTAAGTAATGGGACAGAGGAATTTATATAATGACCTTAGGGATTGATTGATGATAGGAAGGGAGTGGAAAAGGTGAATATCCAAAGAGGCTGGATCGTTTTCATTCTTTTGTTTGTATTCCTTGTGGCTGGATGCACAGGAACGGGAGGAGAGGGAGATATAGATCAGGCAGAAGAGAAAAAAATCAAAGAAAAAGCCATTCAGTATATCAAGGATACATATAACAAAGATTTCGAAGTATCCGAAGTAAGTAAAGATCGTTTTACAGGACAGAATTATACAGTTAGAGGGAATATAAAAGATGAGAAAAATACACAAGTATCAGTTATTATGGAACAAGGCGAAATCAGAGATACATATGTAGGTACGTTATGGACGGAAGAATTAAAACCAAAAATGACTACCTTGGCTCAAAAACATTTTGATGTAAGAGAGTTGGAACATATTGTTTTTTCTAATGGAAGAAAAAGAGATAAGTATACCGGTGACATTCCCTCTGTCTTTCATGTATTAGAAAATGGAGGAGATCCTGATTATACATTGGATTTAACATTAAGGGTTTATGAACAAAATGGTCAATATGAACAAGGAGTTAGAAGTTTTTTACAAGAGATTGAGAAATTAGGGTTTAATAAAGTGATTATAGAGATCTATGTGTCTGATGATAAATTAAAATCAATAGCTGAGGAAACTAAAGAAAGTGAATACACATTATATCGGTACAATATTGTGATTGATGACATTCAAAAAGTAGATATTGATAGTCTTGATCTGGATCGATACAAAACAGTAATCAAACATTAAACAAAAAGGGATGGGCAGAAAGACATTGGCCCATCCCTGATTTATGGTTGAGTTAATAGGACAGAGAAATTTATATAATGATCTTAGTTATTGTTTGATGAGAAAAAGGGAGTGGAAATGGTTGAGAGGAAAGTGGGGCTTGGTCATTTGTTTGATTGCTTTAACGTTAACGGGTTGTGAGTCAAGTTTAATCAATACATCCTCTGAGGAAAATCAAGAAGCAGAAAAGAAAGCAAAAGAAGTAGCAATTCAGCATATCAAGGATACATATAACAGAGAATTTAAGGTAACAAAGGTGGAGCACACACAAGTACTGGAATCCAGATATGTCATTCGCGGGACTGTTGAGGATGGAAAGGATACACCAGCTACCGTGTATTGGGTGTTACCAGATCAAGTCACTGATAGTTATGTATTAAATTATTGGAATCAGGAGTTAGAACCAAAAATCAAGGAGATTTCAAAGAAGCACTTTGATATAAAGAGAATTGAAAGCATCTCTTATACCAATGGGACATTACCGAATAAATATACCGGAGAGATTCCATCCGTGTATGAAGTTCTGAAAAACGGGGGAGATAAGGATTATTTGTTTAAATGGACTGGGGAAATTTATAAAAACGGAGGGAAGTATGAACAATCAATAAAAAACTTTTTAGAGGAAATCGAAGAAATGAATTTTAATAGGGTACGAGTAACGATTTATGTTTATGATGATCGATTAAAAACATCAACAACAAAAGAAGATGAAGGAAAATACTTATTATACGAATATGTAATTTCAATTGATGATATTCAAAAAGCGGAAATTGATTCAATAAATTTGAATCAATATAAAACTGTATACTGATTTAGATGAATATGGGGATGGGCAGAAAGAAATCGGCCCATCCCTAAATTTATGGCTAATTTAATTTGGGCAGAGGAATTTATATAATGATCTTTAATCATAACAATTGTTTGATGAGAAGAAAGGAGTGGAAAAGGTGAATATCCAAAGAAGCTGGATCGTTTTCATTCTGTTGTTTGTATTCCTTGTGGCTGGATGCACAGGAACGGGAGGCATGGGAGATATAGATCAGGCAGAAGAGAAAAAAATCAAAGAAAAAGCCATTCAGTATATCAAGGATACATATAACAAAGAATTTGAAGTGAGTGAAGTGAACAAGGGACATGCTGCCGGACTCATCCGTGTACGGGGATTTGTGAAAGACGGAAAAGATACGGAAGCGACGGTTTTTTGGAAAAAAGAAGAGGAAATGGATGACACCTATCTCACGGAATTATGGACGAAAGAATTGACCCCGAGAATCAAAGATATGTTGAACAAACATATGAGTGTGAGAAGCGTTGACCATGTTTCCTATAATGACGGAACTGCCAAAGACACGAGATATACCGGAAATATTCCTTCCATCTTTGACGTGTTGAAGAATGGAGGGAATGAAAAGTATATCTTGGAGGTGACCGGTGAAATATATGAAAACGGCGGACAGACTCCCGAAAATATCAAGTCATTTCTAAAAGAATTAAGGGATATGAATTTTCATGAGATCGGATTCGAATTCCATGTTTACGATGACCGGTTAAACGCTGATCTTGCCAAAGATGAAAATAAATATTTGTTATATCGCTATAACATTCACATCCCAAACATCCAAAAAGTGAATATCGAAAACCTTGATTTGGATCAATATAAAACCGTGATCCAACATTAAAAAAGATGGGCAGAAAATTTGTTCTGTCCATCTTTTTGCCTTATCGCAAGTCGACAAAGGATAATTTATCAAGTTATTCCTTCATTTTTTAACTCAAATATGGAATTTTTTATTATAATTATTAATATTGGCAAAAGAAAAAGGAAGAAAATCCATCGATTTCAAAGTCTTTAATGAAACGGACTCACAGGTAAAGAGGTGAATGGTTGCCAAGATGAAAAGATTACGTGACGGGAGCCTTTTGTTCTTGTTTCTTTTCGCTTCCATGGTTATTTTTCCGGTTTCAGCCCATGCCGTCGGCGGAGGGTTTGAGGTTCCCGAAATCAATGAGGATTTCCGTGAGATCAAAGAAGGACCGGCTCCCGACAAAGGGACACCGACGGCGGAAACCGGGGAAGGGAAAGGTTTTCCGGATCGTGCGGCGGACGGGATTTCCGGCTTTTTCAACCAATTAAAAAGCGGGGTCCAAAAGGCATGGGATTCCGCCATCATGGCCACCAAAAATGTGGCCCGGCAAGCATGGGACTGGGTGACATCCACTGCCGGGAAAATAACGGGAGGAATGATGCTGGTGGTCACAGCCCTCGCCGGATTGTTCGGCAAGTTCGGCCGGCAGATCCAAAGCACCGTCCAAAGAGCATACAGCAGTCTGAAGCAGAGGATGCAGAACCGGCTGTATCCGAACGGCACATTGAAAGACCGGAAAGTGACTGACCGGGAGTTGGCGATCGCCGCCATGGCATCCAAGGGGGGAACTGTCGGGCAGAAAACCGTGGACAAGCCGGGAAAAGATTGGGAGGCTGTTTCCGGTTTAAGGGAAGAGCTTCCGAACGGCTTGCAAGCCGATGTGTTTGTCAACCCCCGCACCAACGAGATGATGATTGCTTTCCGGGACACGGAGACTTTCCCGGGAAAAACGGGCAAAGGTGCTGCGGGATTTGATCAGGATGCCGTCAATGCGCAAGTGATTGCGGCCCGTAAATATTTGCAAGAAAAGATCTTCAGTGAAGAAAAATACCGCCATTATGACAAGATCCTGACGGGACATGCCTTGGGAGGATATGTCGCTGCGGACTGTGCCGCCAGATACAAGATCCCGGCCGTGACGTTTAATGTTCCAAAGTTGCCAAACGTAAGTGAGAAAACATTGTTGGGGGCATTGGGCGGGTCCAAAGGAGCCGTGGGAATGGCTCCCATGGGCAATTATGCGGTCAAAATCACAGAGAGTTCCCGTGCGGCAAAAGTCGTCAAAGAATCAACCGGTGCATACGACAAACTGATCCGCAACTATCGTTTTCCGGAAACAAGCGGGAATGATTCCGGCGGACGGTTCGGGAAAAAGGGCACACCCCTTTTTGAATTTTTCGGAAAAGTGAAGGGGAATCTTGTTCCAAGATAACTTTTGTCTTATGGGGCGGTTGGAAAGATGCATTTTCAAGGGGAAAACAAGGCGCATGTCACGCCCTTTGTTTTTTTACTTGATAAAATTTCAATATCCCCATTTGAAATTGATGAGATAAATCGGTTAAACAATTTGTGAATAGATTATGAAAAAGAAAGGAGTATTGAAAATAATGTCATATATTATATAATTTCATAGGATTTTCAGAATTCCCCTTCAGCAAGGGGACGCATCATGCAAAAGAGGTGAAAGGTTGCCAAAATGAAAACGATACATCATGGGAAACTCTTCTTATGCTTCATTTTTGTTGCATGTGTACTGGCCACACCAACTGCCTATGCAACCGGTGGCGGGAGTTTCGATGTTCCGCAGATCCATGAGGATTTCAACCAAGGAAAACCGGCTCCGGCTCCCAAGCCGACGGAGGAGCTGAACGTTACCCCGTCCAAGCAGGAGAAAGGCTTCTTCAGCCAAGTGGGAGACTTTGTCTCCGGTTCTTGGAACAAATTAAAAAACGGGGTCTCCAACACTTGGAACAACCTGAAAAACGGCGCGAAAAAGGCTTGGGACACCGCCGCATCCGCCACCAAGAAAGCGGCCCAAAAAGCCTGGGATTGGATGACCTCCACAGCAGGCAAAATTACTGGGGGAATTGTGCTTGGAATCACAGCCCTTACCGGATTGTTGAGTAAATTCGGACAACCCCTCGCCAGAGGAATCCAATCGGCCTATACGAGTTTGAAAAATCTTTTTGCGAGAAAGGGATTGGAAGGACAAAATCTGACCGCCAGTCTGGGGAATGCCGGAATGGCAGGGGGGAACAGCCAATATCCTTATGGAAAGCTGAGTGATATCAATATTTCAGATAAACAGTTGGCTGAGTTATCTGATTTAGTTTATGCTGATGAAACTGTTATAAAAGATGATTTGGATATAGTTTTAGGTGAAGAGTGGGAGATAGATTCAAATTTAAACCTTGATTTAAAAAATGGATTACAAATGTATGTATTCAAAAATATATATTCTAAGGAAATGGTGATTGCTTTTCGAGGAACTGAGCCAGACCGATGGGAAGATATTGTAATTGGTGATGGTCCGATTGCTTTAGGGAATGATATAAATCCACAAGCAATCGAAGCAAGAAAAATGATTTCAAATATAGTTAATAGTGAAGAATATAAAGGATACAAAATGGTATTGACTGGACATTCTCTTGGAGGATATTTGGCATTAGATTCAGCAACTAAATATGGAATTCCAGCAGTAACATTTAATGCTCCTGGAAAAAATTTGTTTCCTAATGTTAATGCCAGCACTATCCTAGGAGGTATTGGGGGAACATTAAGAAGTTATTTTACAAACCTGTTAAATCCCGAAGTTCGTGAAATAGCTGCTAAGGAAATAGCAGGTGCTTATGATGATCTAATTAGAAATTATCGTTATGATGATGACCTTGTTGGTTCATTAGGATATCGTCCGGGTGAAACTTATGAGATAGAATCTGATGGAAGTGTGAAAAGGGTGGACGAGTTAACCGGATTGGATAATCAAATCGGACTTGGATTATCCAGTCACGGGATTTCCAACTTTACCGGATATGACAGAGGTGAAAAAAAACCTGTAGATACACCTATTCCCGATGTATATGATGAAGATGGAAACATTGTAAAAAGGTGAGGTGTAAATTAAAGGTGTTTAGAAAAAGATGGTTTCTTGTAATATTTATGTTTGCTTTGTTGTTAACTGGTTGTCAGACAAATTCGATAGAAACAATACAGGAAGAGGGAAAGCAAATGAGTCAAGAAGAAGAGAAACAGCTCAAAGAAAAGGCAATTAAATATATTAAAGAAAAATATAATAAAGATTTTGAAGTGAGTGAAGTGAGCAAGGGACAAGCTGCCGGACTCATCCGTGTACGGGGAAAAGTGAAAGATGGAAAGGATACGGAAGTGACGGTGATTTGGGAGAAGGACAATGAAATCAAAGATACTTATGTAATAGCGTTATGGAGGCAAGAATTGAGTCCCAAAATAACAGCAATGATAAACAAATATATGGATGTAAGGCGGATTGAAAGTATTTCATACAGCAATGGGAAGAGGCCCCATAAATATAGCGGAGAAGTTCCATCTGTATTTGAAGTGTTGAAAAATGGTGGAGATAAGGACTTTACTTTAGTGATTACTGCACGAATTTATAACGATAATGGGCTGTATGAATCAGGTCTGAAAAACTTTTTGAAAGAAGCCCAATCAATGAATTTTAATAAAGTTATGATGGAAGTATTTGTTGCAGATGATGAATTGAAATCGGCCCCTGAAGACGTTAAGGAAAGCAGCTATACTCTGTATCGCTACAATATTGTTATCGATGACATTCAAAAAGTGGATATTGATAATCTTGATCTGGATCAATATAAAACGGTAATCAAAGAATAGAGAAACAGGGATGGGCAAGAAAGATATTGGCCCATCCCTAAATTTATGGCTAAGTCAATGGGACAGCGGAATTTATATAATGATCTTAACAATTGATTGATGATAGGAAGGGAGTAAAAAAGATGAATTTCAAAAGAAGCTGGATTGTTTTCATCCTGTTGTTTGTATACTTGCTGGCAGGATGCACAGGCACGGGAGGAGTGGGAGATATGGATAAAGCTGAAGAAAAAGAGATCAAAGAAAAAGCGATTCGGTATATCAAGGATACGTATAATAAGGAATATGAAGTTTCTGATGTGACGAAAGATTTTTTAAGCGGACAGATATATACAGTTGAAGGAAATATAAAAGATGATAAAAACACTTATGTAGCAATCATTATGGAACAGAATGAAATCAGGGATACTTATGTGGAAACATTATGGACCGAAGAACTCAAACCAAAGATCACGTCATTGGTTCAAAAACATTTTGATGAGAGAAAGATTGAGCACATTGCTTATTCAAATGGCCCGAAAAAAGATAAGTATACCGGAGAGATTCCATCGGTGTTTGAAGTCTTGAAAAATGAAGGGGCTCCGGATTATGAGCTAATCGTAAAATTGAGAGTCTATGAACAAAATGGCCAATATGAAAAAGGAATCAAGAGCTTTTTAGAAGAACTAAAAAAGCTGAACTTTAACCAAGTTGGAGTAACAATTTTTGTTGCAGATGATGAATTAAAATCAGCACCGAAGGAAGCCGAAGAAAGTCAATATACCTTATACCGCTATAATATTCATTTTGAAGATATCCAAAACATAGACATTGATCATCATGATCTGGATCAATATAAAACAGTAATCAAAGAATAAAGAAACGGGGACGGGCAGAAAGAAATTTGCCCATCCCTAAATTTATGGCTAAGTTAATGGGACAAGAGAAATTTATATAATGACCTTAGGAATTGATTGATGATAGGAAGGAAGTGGAAAAGGTGAATATCCAAAGAAGCTGGATGGTTTTCATTCTGTTGTTTGTATTCCTTGTGGCTGGATACACAGGAACGGGAGGCATGGGAGATATGAATCGAGCAGAAGAGAAAGAGATCAAAGAAAAAGCGATCCAGTATATCAAAGATACATATAATAAAGATTATGAAGTATCCGAGGTCAGGAAAGATCTTTTTACTGGCAAGACTTATACCGTTGAAGGGAATATAAAAGATGGTCAAAACACTTATGTGGCAATCATTATGGAACCGAATGAAATCAGGGATACCTATGTGGCAACATTATGGACGGAAGAATTAAAACCCAAAACCACGTCTTTAGTTGAAAAAAATTTTGATGTAAGAGAAATCGAAAATATTGGTTTTTCAAACGGAACCAAAAAAGATAAGTATACCGGAGAGATTCCATCTGTGTTTGAAGTCTTGAAAAATGGAGGGGATCCAGAATATAAGCTAAATGTGAC